>JBDTXQ010000439.1:0-2868 GCA_040006115.1 Usitatibacter sp. | reverse complement strand
GGCCACGATCCCTGGAAGCAGGATGAGGCCTATGTCTTCGGCGGCGTCCTCGACATGCTCAAGTCGGGCGACTGGGTCGTGGTTAAGGTGGGCGGCGTGCCGTTCATGGAGAAGCCGCCGCTCTTCCACTGGGTCGGCGCGATGACCGCGACGCTCGCGGCGCAGTGGCTGCCGCTGCACGACGGCGCGCGCTTGGGAAGCGCCCTGTTCACGCTCCTCACGGTGCTTGCGGTGGCCGCTGCCGCGCGCCTCCTGTGGGGCGAGGGACGCGGGCGCATCGCCGCGCTCATCACCGTGAGCGCCGCCGGGCTCCTCACCAATGCGCAAATGATGCTCACCGACCTGCCGCTCATGGCAGGATTCGCGATCGCCCTTGCGGGCTTCGCAGGTTGCCATCACCGCCGTGCGTGGGGCGGCGTCGTGCTCGGCGTCGGGGTGGGCGTGGGATTCCTCGGCAAGGGCGTGCTCGCGCCGGGCGTGCTCGGCCTCGCGGCGATCGCGCTGCCCATCGCATTTCGCGAATGGCGCCGGCGCGCGTACTTTAACGACCTGGCCACCGCGTTCCTCGCGGCGTTGCCCTTCCTCGTCATCTGGCCGGCGGTGTTGTGGATGCGCTCGCCGGAGCTCTTCCGCGTATGGTTCTGGGAGAACAACGTCGGGCGCTACCTCGGCTTCTCGGTGAGCTACCTGGGCGCCGCGACGGAAAGCGGCTACTGGCTGGAGACGCTTCCCTGGTTTCTCTTTCCGCCGTGGATCTTCGCCGCGCTCGCCATCGCGCGCGAACACAAGCACGGCGTGTCGCAGCCGGCAATCCAGGTCGGCGCGACGGTCGCGGCTTGCATGGGGGCGGTGCTGTTGAGCTCCGCTTCCGCGCGCTCGATCTACGCTTTGCCGATGGTGCCCGCGCTCGCGCTGATCGGCGCGGGCGCGGTGGGGCACGGCACGTTGCGCTTCGACCGGGCGTTGCGTTGGCTCGGTTCGGCGTTCGCCGTGTCGGTCGCGGTGGTGGTTTGGTGGGCGTGGGCATGCCTCGTCTTCGCGCACAACGCGCCCGACTGGCCCTGGCTCGGCGCGTACTTTCCGCTGGAATACGCGCTCGAGCTGTCGCTCGCGCAATCACTCGCCGCTGCGGCCCTCAGCGTGGCCTTCATCTCGCTCGTGGTCGGCTCGCGCCGCATGGCCGCGGGCGGATTGGCGGTGTGGTCCGGTGCGCTGGCGGTGGCGTGGGCGCTGGTTGGATTGCTGTGGTTGCCTTGGATCGATCACGCGAAGAGCTATCGCGGCATGTACGAGTCGCTGGCGCGCGCCGTCCCGGAGCACGCCGATTGCGTCGCGAGCATGGAGGTGGGCGAGTCGGAGCGCGCGGTTCTCGAATATGTGCTCGGCATCCCCACCATCGACCCCGACGACGAATGCCGGTTCGTCCTGCGCCAGCGTCGGGCGGACAAGGTGGCGCCCGCGGTGCCGGGCAACTGGCGCCTGCTCTGGACCGGAAGCCGCCCCGGCGATTTTCGCGAGCGCTTCGAGCTCTGGTCGCGCTCGGACTTCATCGCCCGGCGCGAGCGCAGGCGGCCGCAGGTGAAATTCCGCAGCTGACGGATTACTTCCCAGCGTTCCTCGTGCGCATCTGGTTGATCCAGGCCGCGGGGAGCGCGACCTGCATGGAGGCGCCGTACCCGTGCGGCGTGGTCGCGATTCCCGCCAGGCGGCCATAGGAGTCGAACACCGCGCCGCCGCTTCCGCCGGGGGCGATCGGCACCGAGATCTCGATCACCTTGCCTTGCGGCGTGGCGCGCAACACCTTCACCGTGCCCTGGGTGAGCGCGAATTCGCCCTTGGCGTTGGCGCCGAGCGCGAAGATCCTGTCGCCGGGCCTGGGATCATCGGGCGAGATCGCGATCGGCCGCGCGTTGAGGCCCGCGACGGCGAGCTTGCAGAGGTCGAGCATCTCGTCGTTCACGGTGAGGTTGGCGGAATGGGATTCGGCGCCGACGCGCACCACGAGCTGCGAGCCGCCGGGGATGCCATGGCAGGTGGTGATCATCGTGCCCGGCTCCGTGGCGAGCGCCATGCCGAGCGGCACCGCACGCCCCGACATTTCGTAGCTCATCACGCGGCCCACGGAGAGGAGGGCGGCGGGCAGGATCTGCTCGGCGCCCAGCGGCTTAGGCGGCGGCGGCGGAGGCGCCGGCTTCGGGACGACGGCGACGGGCTCCTGGGGCTTGGGCGCCTGGGGCTCGTGGCGCAGCGCGAGGAACGCGGCGATCACGACCACGGCGGCGGCGATGACCGCGGGCACCAGGTACCTGGGCCGGGGCTTCTCCTCGCCGTCGCTGTCGCCCTCGAGCACCAGGTCGGGCTCGGGCTGTGCGGATGCGGCGGCCTTCTCGTCGGCAGTGACGAGCGTCGCGTCGTACGCCGCGCGCCGCTTCGGGTCGGAGAGGATCTCGTGGGCCTGGTGCACGAAGGATTGCGCGCTCGGGTCCGGCGGCACCGCGCGCTGCAACTCCGCCGTGCGCCGCTGGAAGGCGAGGCCGATGTCGAGGGCGTTCGCATCGCGGGGGACGCCGAGGATCTCGTAGAGGTTCTTCTTTGCCATTGGCTTCAGGCCTTCTTCTGGCGCATCGCGATGAAGATCACGATCCGCTGCATCATGCCCGATGCGATGTTGGGATTGGGCGAGATCGGGTCCGAATGCGAGCGCGTCCGTGTCGTTGGAAAGCGGACCCGCGTCCGACCGAGATTCCGGCGATTCTACCGGTTGGCACCTTTCGAAGGTGTCGCGGCTTTTTAGCCGAAGACGTAACTGTCCATGCCGAGCGAGCCGTAGGTGAAGCCGAGGTCGAGGCGGCGGGCGGGGAGGCCGCC
>JBDTXQ010000438.1:0-2875 GCA_040006115.1 Usitatibacter sp. | reverse complement strand
CGCGGCGAAGACCATCACCGAGCCTGAAGTGTGGGAGCGGATCCGCAGGCACCTCGCGACCGGCAATCTCAAGGAAGCGAAACGCGCCAACGCGCTCCTGCCTCTTCGCGCGAGCCTCGTCGAGAAGACGCTCGAGCACATCTCCGCCGATCCCGGGAGCTTCCTCGCGCGCGAGAAGTTCGGCCAGAATCTCACGCGCGCTTCCCAGGAGACGCTGGTATTCGCGATCGAGCGCCTGGCGCGCTCGAAGCCCGACGAAGTCGCGGAGCGCCTCTCCCAGATCGGCCCCCGCCTCGACGCCGCAACGCTGCAGCATGCCTGGGGCCAGGTGGCCTGGCAGGCCGCGCTCGCCCACCATCCCCGCGCGCTCGAGTGGTACGCGCTCGCCGGAAACGCTCCGCTCACCGACACGCAGGTGGCGTGGAAGACGCGCGCGGCGATGCGCGCCGGCGACTGGAAGCAGGTGCTCGCCTCGATCCAATCCCTTTCCGCCGAGGAGGCGCGCGAGCCCAACTGGCGCTACTGGCGCGCGCGCGCGTTGCGCGTGTCGGGGGCCGGCGAAGGAGCCGATGCGCTCCTCAAGGGCCTGGCGGGGATGCAGAGCTTCTACGGCATCCTCGCCGCGGAAGAGCTCGGCGTCTCCATCGCACCGGAGTGGAACGGCTGGCGCCCCGCGCAGGCCGACCTGGCTCGCGTAGGCGCCCTCGGGGGCATCCAGCGCGCGCTCGCGCTCTATCGCCTCGGCCTCGACAACGAAGCTCTGCGCGAGTGGCAGTGGGCGATCCGCGGCCTCGACGATCGCCGCGTCCTCGCCGCGGCGGAACTCGCGCGCATCGCCAACGAGCCCGGCCGCGCGATCAACACCGCCGAGCGCACCGTGCTGATCCACGATTTCGCCCAGCGCTTCCCCACGCCGCACCGCGATGCCCTCGGCGCGGCCGCGCGTCAGTGGGACCTGGACGAGGCGCTCGTCTACGGCATCGTGCGCCAGGAAAGCCGTTTCATGCCCGAGGCGCGCTCGCGCGTGGGCGCGACCGGCCTCATGCAGCTGATGCCCGCGACCGCGCGCTGGGTCGCGCGCCAGATTTCCCTCGCGCCCTTCCGCCCGGAGATGCTGGTGCGCCCCGAGGTGAACCTGCAGATGGGCGCCTACTACTTCCGCCGCGTGCTGAACGACCTCGGCCACCCGATCCTCGCCACCGCCGCGTACAACGCAGGCCCCGGGCGCGCACGCCGCTGGCGCGACGAGCGCGCCCTGGAGGGCGCGATCTACGCCGAGACGATTCCCTTCAACGAGACGCGCGACTACGTGAAGAAGGTGTTCGCCAACGCGTGGTTCTACCGCCATCGACTCACCGGCAAGTCCGGCACGATGCGCGACATGCTCGGCACCGTACCCGGACGCGCGGGAGAGCCCTCGGTCGCCACGAACATTCCCTGAAAGCCATGGACATTTCCAGCGTGTGCATCCTCGGCGGCACCGGCTTCGTCGGCCGCTCCATCGCCGAGCAGGCGTGCGCGCGCGGCTACCGAGTCCGCCTGTTGACCCGCAGCCAGCCGCGCGCCCGCCCCCTCCTCGTCCTGCCGACCCTCGAGGCGATGGTGGCCGATCCCAACGACGGCGAGTCCCTCGCGCGCGCGTTCGAGGACATGGACGCCGTCGTGAACCTGGTCGGCATCCTGCACCCCAAGGGGCGCGCGACGTTCGAATCGGCCCACGTCGAGCTGCCCCGCAAGGTGGCGCGCGCCGCGCGCGCCGCGGGCGTGCGCCAGCTCCTGCACATGAGCGCCCTCGGCGCCGCGGACTCGGCGCCCAGCAAGTACCTGCAATCCAAGGCCGCCGGCGAGGCGGCGGTGCGCGAGAGCGGCGCGGAGCTGCCGTTCACGATCTTCAGGCCGTCGGTGATCTTCGGCGAGCACGACCACTTCCTCAATCTTTTCGCGCGCCTCGCGCGCGTGTTTCCCCTGATTCCCCTCGGCGGCGCGAACGCGAAGTTCCAGCCCATCTGGGTCGAGGACGTGGCGCGCTGCTTCGTCTCCTCGCTGGGCGACCCGCGCGCCCTCGGCTCGGCCTACGACCTTTGCGGGCCGCGCGCCTATACCCTCGCGGAGCTCGCGCGCTTCGCCGCGGCCGCGATCGGGCGCCATCCGAGGATCGTGGCGCTGCCCGGCTCCCTCGCCTCGCTGCAGGCTTTCTTCTTCGAGCACCTGCCGGGAGCGCTCATCACGCGCGACAACCTGCGTTCGATGAGCGTCGAGAACGTCTGCGCGGGACCCTTCCCGCAGGTGTTCGGCTTCGAGCCCTCGCCCCTGGAGGCCGTGGCGCCGGAGTACCTGGCGGGCACCGGCACGCGCGCGCGCTACCAACGATTCCGCCACTTCGCTGGAAGGTGACGTCATGGCAGGACTGACCCTCGTGATCGGCAACAAGAACTACTCCTCGTGGTCGATGCGCCCCTGGGTGCTCCTCAGGCAGCTCGGCATCGAATTCGAGGAGAAGAAGCTGCGCTTCAACTCCGCCGAGTGGGACGTGGAGATCGAGCGCTGGTCGCCTTCGCGCCTCGTGCCGGTGCTCTGGCGCGGCGACCAGTCGGTGTGGGACTCGCTCGCCATCATGGAAGCGGTGAACGAGTGGCACCCCGCGAAAGGCGTGTGGCCCGCCGACCCGATTCCGCGCGCGTTCGCGCGCGCCGTCGCCGCCGAGATGCACTCGGGATTCCGCGACCTGCGCGTCAACATGCCCATGAACATCCGCGCCTCGCACCCCGGCAAGGGCATGAACGCCGAGGTGAAGGCGAACATCGAGCGCATCGAGGGACTGTGGGGCGAGGCGCGCAGGCGCTTTGGCGCCGGCGGCCCCTTCCTCTTCGGCGCG
>JBDTXQ010000437.1:0-2881 GCA_040006115.1 Usitatibacter sp. | reverse complement strand
GCCGCGGCGCGCCGCGAAGCCGCGCCCCAAGCCGCGCGCGATGCCGGTCGCCGTCGCCGCGCCCGCCGAGGAGGCGGCCGAGCCGCAGCTACTCGCCGGTCCCGAGGTCGCCGACGCATCCGGCGCGGCGGAAAAAACGCCTGAGCCAGCGCCCGCAGAGGAGCCCAAGCCCGATGTCGTCGCGCTCGCGCAGCCCGCGGCTCCCGTGCCCGCGCTCGAGCCGGCGAAGTTTCCCGTCGAGGCGCTGCCGTCCAACGTCTCCATCACCTACGCGCTCACCTCCGCGCTCGCCAACGCGCGTGCGGTCTACAACTGGACGCGCGAGGGCGACAACTACACCATCACCGGCGAAGCCGAGGCGATCGGCTTCTTCACGCTCTTCGTCGAGGGGCGCCTCCTCCAGGAAAGCCGCGGCACGGTGACGAGCGAGGGCCTGCGTCCGGAACGCTTCGTCGAGAGGAAGCCCAACGCCACGGCCGAGGGGCTGGAATTCGACTGGCCGCGGCGCTTGGTCACTTTCGACCGCGGCGACAGCAGGAAGACCGAGAAACTCACCGACAACACGCTCGACTGGCTCTCGATGATCTTCCAGATGGCGCACATGCCGCCCTCCGGCGAAAGCTACGAGCTGCGCGTCTTCACCCAGCGGCGCTATTACCAGTTCAACCTCAAGGTGCTCGGCATCGAGGAGATCGAGATCCCGCTCGGCAACGTGCGCGCGATGCACCTGCGCCACACCGATCCGGAAGACCAGAGCGTGGTCGACGTGTGGCTCGGCGTCGACCAGCACTACCTGCCGGTGAAGATGCGCTATCCCGTGGCGAAGAACCGCATGATCGTCGAGCAGTCGGCGACGCGCGTGAGCGAGCGCTAGGCCGTGAACCTCGCCCGCGCGCAGTTGGACGCCATCATCCACGCGCTCGCCATCGTGCTGCCCGCCACCGCGCCCGCCGACCGCCTCCTGAGCGACTTCTTCCGCGACAACAAGAGCCTCGGGCACCGCGACCGCGCGCTCATCGCGGACACCGTCTACGCGGCGCTGCGCCGCCGCCGCCTCCTCGAGCACGTGACGCCGCGCGCCACGCCGCGCGAGATCGCGCTCGCCACCCTCGTGAAGCTGCAGGGCGTGGGGCTTTCGCAAATCGAGTCGGCGCTGAAGGGCGAGGAGAAGAACTGGCTCGCCGCGCTGAAGGCGCAGGACATCGACGCGCTGCCGTTCGAGGTGCGCGCCGACCTTCCCGACTGGGTGATCGCGAAGCTGCGCAAGACCATGGACGACGCGGCGCTCCTCGCCCTGGCGCGCGGCCTGCAGTCGGCGGCGCCGCTGGACCTGCGCGTGAACAGCATGAAGGCGCCGCGCGAAGCGGTCCTCGAGCGACTCGCCTACGACGAGATCGAGGCGAACCCCACGCGCCACTCGCCGCTGGGCGTGCGCCTGCGCGAGAAGCCGGTGCTCAACAAACACCCGATGTTCCTCGACGGCGCAGTCGAGGTGCAGGACGAGGGCAGCCAGCTCCTTGGCATGCTGATGGAGCCGCGCCGCGGCGAGATGGTGGTCGACTTCTGCGCCGGCGCCGGCGGCAAGACCCTGCAGATGGGCGCGGCGATGAGCTCATCGGGGCGCCTCTACGCCTTCGACGTCTCCGACAAGCGCCTCGCCAACCTCACGCCGCGCCTGAAGCGCTCGGGCCTGTCCAACGTCTTCCCGCAGCGCATCTCCGGCGAGAACGACCCGAAGGTGAAGCGATTGCGCGGCAAGATCGACCGCGTGCTCGTCGATGCGCCGTGCACGGGGCTTGGTACCCTGCGGCGCAACCCTGACCTGAAGCAGCGCCAGAGCCTGGAGGGCCTCGACGAGCTGAACGTGAAGCAGCGCTCGATCCTCGCCGCCGCCGCGGCGCTGGTGAAGCCCGGAGGGCGGCTCGTGTACGGCACTTGCAGCCTCCTCACGGAGGAGAACGAGGACATCGTGGTGGACTTCCTCAAGGCGAACGAGGACTTCGCGCTGGTGCCCGCCGCGGAGGTGCTGAAGCGCCAGGGCGTCACGGTCACGGGCTCGGGCGATTACCTTAGGCTCTACCCGCATGTCCACGACACCGACGGCTTCTTCGCCGCGGTCATGGAGCGCCGCAAATAGGATGGCCCTGGACCTCGACGTGTCCGCGCTGTCCGGCGTGATCGACGCCATCACCGGCAAGGCTTCGACCCCCGAGCTCTTCCATGAAGTCGCGGTCGCGCTCGCCGGGGTCGCGCTCGCATGGATCATCGCGCGCGCCGCCTGCGGCAAGGTGAACGTGAATCCGAAGTGGAAGTTCGGCAAGGGCGGCTTCGAGCGCGTCGCGTTCCCGATCCTCGCCATCGTCCTCGTGTGGAGTGGCAAGTACGCGCTGGAAGGCTTCCAGCCGGTGACCCTCCTGCAGGTGGTGCTCACGCTCCTCTTCGCGTACGCCGCGATCCGGCTCGCGGTCTACGTGCTCGGCCACGTGATCCACGAGGGCGGGTTCCAGCGCTCCGTGATCCGCGTCGTCTACTGGGTGGCGTGGATCGCAGCGATCCTCTACGTGACGGGCCTGCTGCCCGAGGCGCTCTCCGCCCTCGACGCGCACGACTTCAGGTTCGGCAAGAACCACGCGGACGTGACACTCCTCGACCTGTTGAAGGGCGTGGCCGCGCTCTTCCTCACCATCACCTTCGCGCTCTACATCTCGCGCGTGACCGAGGGACGGGTGCTCGCCGCCGAGCACATGGAGATGACCACGCGGGTCGTCATCACCAAGGTGGTGCGCATCGCGATGCTCTTCATCGCGATCTTCGTGGCTCTGCCGATGGCCGGCATCGACGTCACCACGCTCTCGATCTTCGGCGGCGCGCTCGGCGTAGG
>JBDTXQ010000436.1:0-2881 GCA_040006115.1 Usitatibacter sp. | reverse complement strand
ATGCGTCTTCGTAGGTCACATCCTCCCCGAGGACCTGCATGAGGCGATCGTTGGGGATGATGATGAGGGAGTCGACGTGCTGCTTCAGCTGGTCGATGCCCACCGCGGCCACCTTCTGGCGCTTGCCCTCGAATGCGAAGGGCTTGGTCACCACGGCGACCGTGAGGATTCCCATCTCGCGCGCGATCTCGGCCACTACTGGAGCCGCGCCCGTTCCCGTGCCGCCGCCCATGCCCGCCGTGATGAAGAGCATGTCCGCGCCGGTCACGAGCTCGATGATGCGCTCGCGATCTTCCTCCGCGGCCATGCGGCCGACCTCGGGATTCGCCCCGGCGCCGAGACCCTTGGTCGTGCCCACGCCAAGCTGCAGCGTGGTCTTGGCGAGGTTCCTCTTGAGCGCCTGCGCGTCGGTGTTCATGGTGATGAACTCCACGCCCTGCACTCCGTTGTTGATCATGTGGTCGACCGCGTTGCCGCCGCAGCCGCCCACTCCCACCACCTTGATCACCGCGTCCGGTGTCGAAGTTTCCAACAGCTCGATCATCATCGTCTCCTTTGTTGTGACTGCCCTGCTCTAGAAATTCCCCTTGAACCAGCCCTTCATCCTCTCCAGCATTTCCTTGAATCCCGCCCCCTGCATCTTCGCGTGGCGATCACGCTTCACCTGGTCGAGCCCGGCCATCAGGAGCCCCATGCCGGTGGAATAGCGCGGATTGCGAACGACCTCGGATAGCGCGCCGCGGTATTGCGGAAGGCCCACGCGCACCGGCATGTGGAAGACTTCCTCGCCGAGCTCGACCATGCCCTTCATGAGCGCCGAGCCCCCGGTGATGACGATCCCCGAGGAGAGGAGCTCCTCTAGCCCCGACGATCTCAGCTCGCGCTGGATCAGCGAATAGAGCTCCTCCACGCGCGGCTCGATCACCTCGGCGAGCGTCTGGCGCGACAGCTCGCGCGGCCCGCGCTCGCCCACGCCCGGGACCTCGATCATCTCGGTCGCGCTTGCCAGCTGGCGCAGCGCCACGCCGCGCGAGATCTTCAGCTCCTCGGCGTCCTTGGTCGGCGTGCGCAGCGCCATCGCGATATCGTTGGTGATCTGGTCGCCGGCGATCGGGATCACCGAGGTGTGCTTGATCGCGCCGTCGGTGAACACCGCGATGTCGGTAGTGCCGCCGCCGATGTCGACCAGGCACACGCCCAGGTCGCGCTCGTCGTCGAGCAGCACCGCGTCGGCGCTTGCCAGCGGCTGCAGCATGAGGTCGCGCACCTCGAGCCCGCAGCGGCGCACGCACTTCATGATGTTCTGCGCCGCGGACACTGCTCCAGTGACGATATGCACCTTCACCTCGAGGCGCATGCCGCTCATGCCCTGGGGCTGGCGCACCCCGCCCTGGCCGTCGATGATGAATTCCTGCTCGAGGATGTGCAGAACCTGCTGCTCCATCGGGATGTTCACGGCGCGCGCGGTCTCGATCACGCGGTCGATGTCGTACTGCTGGACCTCCTTGTCCTTGATCGCGACCATGCCGTGCGAGTTGAAGCTCTTGATGTGGCTGCCCGCGATCCCGGTGATCACGTCCTTGATCTTCACGTCGGCCATCAGCTCGGCTTCCTCGAGCGAGCGCTGGATCGCGTTCACCGTGGACTCGATGTTCACGACCACGCCCTTCTTCAAGCCGCGGGAAGGATGGCTGCCCATGCCGATGAGCGAGAGAGTGTCCTCGGGCGTGATCTCGGCGACGAGCGTCACGATCTTGGAAGTGCCGATGTCGAGGGCGACCAGGAGGTTGCGGGTGTCGCGCGCGCGGGTGGGGATCATTTCATTCTTCCCCGCTCGGTTGGCGCAGCGTCGAGTCGTTGCATGGCGAAGCCGTTGGCGTAGCGAAGGTCGGCGTGGCGCGTCGCTCCCTGGGCGGCGAGCTGCGGCCACGCACTGATGAAGCGCGCGAGGCGCGGGTGGATGTCGCCGCGCCCCAGGTCGAGGGTGAGCCCCGACTCGAGCACCACCTGCCAGGCGCCGCGCGGCGACAGGCGAATCTCGGTGACGGCGCTCGCGAGCGGCTGCGCTCGCGCGCGGATGGCGGGAAGCTCGCGAGCCATCTGCGCGGCGGCGCCCTCCGGGCCCATCAAGCGCGGCAGGAATCCGTCGTACTGCGCGTTGAACACTTCCCCGCGCGCGCTCACCAACGCGCCCTCGCCCCAGCGCGCGAGCGGCTCGTGGGATTCGATGGTGACCTCGATGGCGTCGGGAAGGCGCCGGCGCACCGAGGCGTCGCGCACCCACGCAATCCGGCGCGCGGCGTCGCGCACCACGGCGAGCGTGGCGCCGCTCGCCGATACGTCCTGCACGCTCCGCGCGAAGGCATCGAGGTCGGCGCGCGCGACGCGTGTGAGGTCGCCCGCGAACACGACGGTGCGGATCGGCTGCGACGAGATCGCGTCGAGCCCGTACCACGCGCCGCCCGCCAGCGCGGCCAGGGCCGCGACCGCCGCCGCCGCGGGCAGCACGCGCCGCGCGAGGCTCGCCGGCGCCGCGTTCACGCGGGCCTCCCGGTGTCCAAGCGCGCGTCCTCGAGGATCTTCACGCAGAGATCGGCGTAGCCCAGGCCCGCGGCCTTGGCCGCAATCGGCACCAGGCTGTGCCCCGTCATCCCGGGCGAGGTGTTCATTTCGAGGAAGAAGTAGGAGCCGTCCGGGTTCAGCATCACGTCGGCGCGGCCCCAGCCACGGCAGCCCAGCACGCGGAAGCTCTTCAGCGCGACCTCGCGGATCTCGTCTTCCAGGTCGGCGCGGATACCCGCGGGGCAGTAGTACTTGGTATCGTCGGTGAAGTACTTGTTCTGGTAGTCGTAGTTGCCCTGCGGCGCCTCGATGCGCACCA
>JBDTXQ010000435.1:0-2883 GCA_040006115.1 Usitatibacter sp. | reverse complement strand
TGCACCTGGCGCCGGCGCGGGTCCGCTTCCGGGTCGGCGGGCAGCTCGCGCACGAACGCGTTGTCGAAGCGCAGCGCGCGCATGCCTACTCCATCGCCTCCAGCCGGCCGAGCTGGCGCGCCTTCTCGTCGAGGATGGCGTCGCCGATCTCGCGCACCACGCCCTCCAGGTCGACTTCCTTCTCGACGCGCTCGAAGCGGCCGGTGAGCTCGCTTTGCGGCGTGAGCGCGCCCGCCTCGTAGAGCGCCCAGATCTCGCGGGCGTAGTCGGTGGCGAGGAGCTCTGGCGCATTGCGCCCGAAGAAGTTGCGCAGGTTGCCGACGTCGCGCTGGAGCATCGCGAAGGCGTGGTTGTTGCCCGCGGCGTCCACGGCCTGCGGCAGGTCGATGATCACCGGGCCGTCGGCGCCCACCAGGATGTTGTATTCGCTCAAGTCGCCGTGGATCACCCCCGCGCAGAGCATGCGCACCACCTCCATCACGAGGTCGCGGTGGAGCTGCGTTGCCTCTTCAGGCGTGAACTCGACGTCGTTAAGGCGCGGCGCGGCGTCGCCGTGGGCGTCGGTGACGAGCTCCATCAGGAGCACGCCCTCGTGGAAGTTGAAGGGCCTGGGCACGCGCACGCCGGCCGCCGCGAGGCGATAGAGCGCGTCGACCTCGGCGCTCTGCCACGCGCGCTCCTGCGCCTCGCGGCCGAAGCGCGTGCCCTTGGCCATGGCGCGCGCCTGGCGCGAGTTCTTGGTCTTGCGGTTCTCGGTGTAGTCGACCGCCTGGCGGAAGCTCCTCTTGTCGGCTTCCTTGTAGACCTTGGCGCAGCGCGTCTCCTGCCCGCAGCGCACGACGAAGACCATGGCCTCCTTGCCGCTCATCAACTGGCGCACGACGGCGTCGATCACGCCGTCTTCGATGAGTGGAATCAGCCGCTTGGGGGTCTTCATGCTGCTATTGTGACAGGGCCCGGAAACCACGAATGTAAGACGGGGCTTACTTGGAAGCGTGATCCGCACTGGCATCCATGCGCTCGATTCTCGTCGAGACTCGCTCCATATGGACTTTGCCTCTTCCACGCGCGTCTTTCTACGGGCTCTCCCCTTTGTCGCGGTGTTCGCGGCGGGCGCGGGGATGGAGGCGCGGGCCGGGAAGAAAACCGTGTGTACCATCACGGTCAACTCTTCCGACGAGAAGGAAGCCTTCCGCAAGTTCCTGCCCAAGGACGACTACGAATTCGTGGAGCTCGTGGAGAAGGGCCGTCCCGACTGGCTCGCGAGCTCGTGCCAGAAGGGCGTGCAGTGCGACGTCCTCATCGTCTCGGGCCACTTCAACGCCGGCGAGACGTTCTATTCGGACAAGGTCGAGAACGGCGACTTCCTCAAGGTCGACGAGCTCGAGCGCGGCTCGTGCAGCAATTCCTGCCCCGGCGTGTTCGCGAAGCTGAAGGAGGTCTACCTGTTCGGCTGCGAGAGCCTGAATCCCGACGCGTCCAAGTATTCCTCGGCCTACGGCGAGAGCGGGCGCGAGCGCATGCGCCGCCTCTTCGCCGGCGTGCCGGTGATCTACGGCTTCTCGGGGGCGGCGCCGGTCGGCGCGACCGCCGGCGCGATCCTGTCGCGCTATTTCGCTTCGGGCGGCGGGCGCGAGATCGCGGGCGGGCGCCCCAGCGGGCTGCTGCTCTCCAAATTCTCCCAGAACCACATGACCTACGTGCAGGGCATGCGTGACTCCGATCCCGGTGCGCAGCACCGGCGCGACGTGTGCGAGTTCTACGACGAGCGCCGCGAGGCGGCGCAGAAGCTCGACTTCATCCACGGCATCCTGCGCCGCGACGCCGCCCAGGTCCGCGTTTTCTTCGAACGCATCGAGAAGCTCCTCGCGAGCGTGGACGACCTCGACCGCCATTCGCCCTCCTACCTGAAGGCGCTGGACGAGATCGCGCGCGACCGCGTGGCGCGCGAGCGCTTCGTCGCGTTCTCCCACGAAGCGGCGCCGCCGGACATCCGCTCGCGCATGCTGAGGGTCGCCGCCGAGCTCGGCTGGCTCGCCGCGGCCGAGCTGCACGCCGAGCAGATGGTGATGGTGAACGACCTCATGGCGAAGAACGGCATCGGCTTCGCCGAGGTGGCGCTCATCTGCACCCTCAATGCGGCAGGCGCCCTCACGCCGGAATTCGGGCGTTCGGCGCTCGCCCGCATGCGGCCCACGAAGGTGGCGCAATCCGCGGCGCTCGCCTGCCTCGGCAGCGACGAAGCCCGCGCGCAGGTGATCGAGGCGATGGGAAGCCAGGACGACAAGGACGTGCAGGTCGCGCAGGCCTATTTGCGCCATCGGCCGCTCAACCACGCGGAGCTTCGCGCCGTGGCGTCCGGGATCGCTCGCATGCCCGAGTCGCGCGCCCAGATCCGCGCTTTCGACACCCTCGGGCGCCATGCCATCTCCGACCGCGAGATCCTCGACGAGCTGGCGCGCGCCTTCGCTTCGGCGCACTCGATCGGCGTGCAGCGCGCCATCGCAGAAGTCTTCATCCGCTCCGACCGCAAGTCGATCGACAGGCCGCAGCTCGCGACCATGCTGCGCGAGCACCGGATCAAGTCCCCCGACGGCAAGGACCTGATCGACGTCCTCATCAACCGCTTGCAGGACACGTGACAAGTTAGGGAAGGCGTCCGCCCCAGCGGCGGTGCGGTAAAGTATCGCCTTCCATGACGGCCCAGACATTCCGCGGAGCGCACGCGCTCGTGCAATCGCTCCGCGCGCTTGGAGTGCGGCGCATCTTCACGCTCTCGGGCAACCACATCATGCCGGTGTTCGACGCCGTGCTCGACGCCGGCATCGATCTCGATCACGTGCGCCACGAGGCGGCGGCGGTGCACATGGCCGTTGCCCACGC
>JBDTXQ010000434.1:0-2886 GCA_040006115.1 Usitatibacter sp. | reverse complement strand
GCTCACCGGACCCTGGGTGAGCACCTTGAGCGACGATGCGAAATCCTCGGAGGTGAAATGGATCACGAGGTATTGCGCGCGGCTGTCCTGGCTCGTCGACCTGTACGTGGTGTCGAGCGGCGGGCCGCTCGCGCAGCCGGCGAGCATGAGGAGAACGGGAATGGCGCGGAACGTTTTCATGGTTGTGCAGCCTTGCGGCCGAATGCCGGATCGATGCGAACCAGCGCGGCGACGATGAACGAAGGGATCGTTGCGAGGCAGACCCAGACGAAGAAATTCGCGTAGCCGAGGCTTTCCTGGATCCAGCCGCTCGCCATCCCGGGAAGCATCATACCGAGCGCCATGAATCCCGTGCAGATCGCGTAATGCGCGGTCTTGCTGGGGCCGTCGGCGACCATGACCATGAAGAGCAGGAAGGCGGCGAAGCCGAAGCCGTAGCCGAACTGCTCGGCGGCGAGCGCGGCCGAGATCCCGACGAGGTTGGTGGGCTGCGCGAACGCGAGGAAGACGAATATGAGATTCGGAAGGTGCATCGCGATGACCATCGGCCAGAGCCAGCGGCGCAAGCCGTCGCGCGCGATGGCAAGCCCGCCCAGGATGCCGCCCAGGGTGAGCGCGAGGACCCCCACCGTGCCGTAGGCGACGCCGACTTCCGAGGTGGTGAGCCCGAGGCCGCCCGCGCTGCGCGGGTCGAGGAGGAAGGGCGTGATGAGCTTCAACCCCTGCGCCTCGGCGAATCGGAACAGCATGAGGAAGGCGAGGATGGCCACGATCCCTTCGCGGCGGAAGAACGATGCGAACGTCGTGATGAAGGCGCGCGCGGGGGAATCGTGTGCGACGGGGCCGTCGGCCGCGGGCGCCGGCATCACGAAGCGATGCCACAGCGCGAGGAGCACGAAGAGGCCGCCCGCGACGCCGAAGGCGATGGACCACGCGAGGGAGACGTTTCCGGTGGCATCTGCGAGCGCGCCCGCGAGATAGACGAGGCCCCCCTGGCCGCCGATCATCCCGAGCCGGAAGAAGGCGCTGCGTACGCCCACGTAGGCCGCCTGCCGGTGCTGCTCGAGCGCGAGCATGTAGAAACCGTCGGCGGCAATGTCGTGCGTGGCCGATGCCAAGGCCGTGAGCCAGAGGAGCGCGAGCGACATCTGGAAAAAGCGCGGCATGGGGAGCGTCAAGGCGACCATCGCGAGCGACGCGCCGATAGTCACCTGCATCGCGAGCACCCAGAGGCGCTTGGTGCCGAACATCTCGACCAGCGGTGACCAGAAGGGTTTTATCACCCACGGAAGATATAGCCAGCTCGTGTACAGGGCGATGTCCGTATTGGAGATGCCGAGCGTCTTGTACATGACGACGGAAACCGTCATCACGGTCACGAAGGGAAGCGCCTGCGCGAAGTAGAGCGTCGGGATCCAGTTCATGTCCGCTTACAATACGGCATGCCGGCTCGGTCCGGCCAAAACGAAGGGGAGGCGGCGATGGTCTTGCGGATTCTGCTGTTCTGCGTGGCGGTTTCGATTGCGGGCATGGCGGCGGCTGCGAACAATTTCCGCTGGTCCTCGGCGGGCGACATCACGACCCAGGATCCGCACGGCCAGGACGAGAGCTTCACCAAGAGCTTCAACGCCCTGGTCTACGAGCGGCTCATCATGCCGGGCAAGGACATGTCGCCTGCTCCCTGGCTCGCCACCTCGTGGAAGACGGTCTCGCCTACGCAGCGCATCTTCTACTTGCGCAAGGACGTCAAGTTCCAGGATGGCACGCCGATGACAGCGGACGACGTGGTGTTCTCGTTCGAGCGCGCGGCGAAGTCGAAGCAGTTCCGCACCTACACGTCCCAGGCGGGCACGGCGCGCAAGGTCGACGACTACACGGTCGAGTTCAACACCACCTCGCCCAACCCGATCTCGCAAATCGCCATCGGCGAGATCCCGATCATGAGCCGCGCCTGGTCGCAGACGAACAACTCGGTCGAGCCCCAGGACTTCTCCCTGAAGGAGCCGACCTTCGCATCACGCAATGCCATGGGCTCGGGACCCTTCAAGCTGGTGAGCTACGAGCCCGGCGTGAAGACCACGCTCGCGAAGAACACGCAGTGGTGGGGCATCAAGGACGGGCGCTGGGAAAGCAACATCGACACCATCGAGTACCGTCCGATCGCGAGCCCAGCCACGCGCATGGCGGCGTTGAAGTCCGGCGAGATCGACTTCGTCCTCGATCCCCCGGTGCAGGACATCGCGAAGACCAAGGAGGACCGCGATTTCAAAGTCTGGGAAGGCGACGAGACACGCGTCATCACGATTACGCTGGACCAGGCACGCGACGAGCTGCTCTTCTCCGATGTGAAAGGCAAGAACCCCTTCAAGGACCAGCGTGTGCGCGCCGCCATGTACCACGCGATCGACATCAATGCGATCAAGACCCAGGTGATGCGCGGGCTCGCCACGCCCACCGCCATCCCTTTCCCCAATCCGAAGGGGGAGAAGATCGACCCGGCGCTCGACAAGCGCCTCGCGTACGACACCGCCCTGGCGAAGAAGCTCCTCGCCGACGCGGGCTACCCGGCGGGCTTCGGCTTCACGCTGCACTGCCCCAACGACCGCTACGTGAACGACGAGAAGATCTGCGTGGCGCTCGCTGGCATGTGGGCGCGGGTGGGCCTGAATGTGAAAGTGGAGGCGATGCCGAAGTCGCAATACTTCCAGCGCACGCCGAAGAAGGAGTTCAGCGCCTGCATGCAGGGCTGGGGCGACAACAATCGCGATCCCATGTTCACGTTGAAGCCGCTCTACCATAGCCTGAACGAGAAGGGCGCCGGCGACACCAATTACGGCAACTTCAAGAACCCGCAGGTCGACGACCTCATCGACCGCGCCGAAGTCG
>JBDTXQ010000433.1:0-2887 GCA_040006115.1 Usitatibacter sp. | reverse complement strand
CGCTGCTCTTGGGCGACGTGCACATGGTGCTCGCCGTGGATCCGCGCTCCACCGGCCGCGTCAAATCCACGCCGGGGTACGCGGTCCTCGAGACCAAGTCCGGGCTATACACCGACCTGGTGATGCGCCAGGACGCGGCGCCCACCAGCAATCCCGATTTCGTGATGGCGATGAAATACCTCATCGACCGCGAGCAGGCGAAGAATGCAGTGTTCCGTGGTTTCGCCGTGGTCGCCAACGACCAGCCGATCCCGCCCTCGCACCGCTACTACTTCGCGGGCCTGCCGCAGCGGCCCTATGATCTCGACAAGGCGAAGTTCCACCTGCAGAAGGCGGGCGTGAGCGGCAGCGTGCCGGTCGTGGCGACGGCAGCGGCGAACGGCTCCATCGACATGGCGGTGCTGATGCAGCAGTCGGCGCAGAAGATCGGCTTGAACCTCAATGTGAATCGCGTCCCCGCCGACGGCTACTGGTCCAACCACTGGATGAAGCATCCGCTGGGCTTCGGCAACATCAATCCCCGCACCAGCGCCGACCAGCTCTTCACGCAGTTCTTCAAGTCGGACGCGCCGTGGAACGAGTCGGGATGGAAGAACGAGCAATTCGATCAGCTCGTGCTCGCGGCGCGCGCCGAGGCCGACGAGGCGAAGCGCAAGAAACTTTACGGCGACATGCAGGTACTCATCCACGAGAAGTGCGGCATCGGCATCCCGGTGTTCATCAGCTTCCTCGACGGCCACAGCACGAAGGTGAAGGGCCTGGGCTCCATTCCCGTGGGCGGCTTCATGGGCTACATGTTCGCCGAGAACGTGTGGCTCGATGGCTGACCAGGCGCTCGCGGGGCGGTTGATCGCCCAGCGCATCGGCCTGGGAGCGGTCACGCTACTGATCGTCTCGGCGGTGATCTTCACGATCACCAACCTCCTCCCGGGCGATGCCGCAGAGGAGGCGCTGGGCCAGTCCGCCACGCCGGAGACCGTCGCCGCGCTGCGCGCGCAGTACGGGCTCGACAAGCCCGGGCCGGTGCGTTACGCGAGCTGGCTGGGGGGACTCGTCACCGGCAACCTTGGGCAGTCGTTCACGGCCTCGATGCCGGTGGCCGACCTCATCGCCGCTCGGCTGCCCAAGTCGCTGCTGCTCGCGGCCGTCACAGCGGCAGTGTCGGTGCCCATCGCGCTCGCCATCGGGATTCTCTCGGCGATGTGGCGCGGCAGCGCGCTCGACCGCGGCCTGAACCTCATTACCCTCTCCCTGGTCGCCGTACCGGAGTTCCTGGTGGCGACCCTCGCGGTGCTCGCCTTCGCGGTGAAGCTGCGCTGGTTCCCGGCTCTTTCGAACGCCGTCGACATCAAGGACGCGGGCCACTTCTTCCGCACCTACGCGATGCCGGTGCTCACGCTGTGCTTCGTGGTCATCGCGCAGATGGCGCGCATGACGCGCGCAGCGGTGATCGATCAACTGAGCGCGTCATACGTGGAGATGGCCGTGCTCAAGGGTGCGAAGCCGGCGCGCGTGGCGCTCACGCACGCGCTGCCGAACGCCATCGGGCCCATCGCCAACGCCGTGGCGCTGAGCCTCTCGTATCTTCTGGGTGGCGTGGTAATCGTCGAGACCATCTTCAACTACCCGGGCATCGCGAGCCTCATGGTCGATGCCGTGACCAACCGCGACATGCCCGTGGTGCAGGCGTGCGCGATGATCTTCTGCTTCGCCTACCTGCTGCTGGTGCTGGTAGCCGACCTCGTCGCCATCCTCTCCAACCCGAGGCTGCGCCACCGGTGAGCGCGCTGCCGCTCGCGGGGAAGGTGGGGCTCCTCTTCGTGGCGCTCTGGATCTTCCTCGCGATCTTCGGCCCGGCGCTCGCGCCGCACGACGTCGGCGCCGTGGTGTCGCCCGACGTCTTCGGCGCCTTCAGCGCGAGGCACCCGCTCGGCACCGATTATCTCGGGCGCGACATGCTCTCGCGCATCCTGGTAGCGGCGCGCTTCACCATCGGCCTCGCGCTGGTCGCCGCGCTCGCGGCGAGCGTCACGGGCACGACCCTGGCACTGGTGGCCGCGACGGCGGGCGGATGGGTGGACGAGGTCATGAGCCGCCTCATGGACGCGTTCATCTCGATCCCCAGCAAGATGCTGGCCCTGGTGATGGTGGCGGCGTTCGGCTCTTCGGTGCCCCTGCTCATCCTCACCGCGGCGATGAGCTACACGCCCGGCGCCTACCGCATCGCGCGCTCGCTCGCGGTGAACGTGAAGACGCTGGAGTACGTACAAGCAGCCCGCGCCCGCGGCGAGCGACTTCCCTATATCGCACGTGTCGAGATCCTCCCCAACATGGTGAACCCGATGCTCGCCGATTTCGGCCTGCGCTTCGTGTTCGTGGTGCTGCTGCTCTCCGGCATGAGCTTCCTCGGCCTGGGCGTGCAGCCGCCGAACGCGGACCTGGGGTCGCTCGTGCGCGAGAACATCTCCGGATTGTTCGAAGGCGCACCGGCCGTCGTGGTGCCTGCCATCGCCATCGCCACGCTCACCGTGAGCGTGAACCTCCTCATCGACGCGATCTCGGGCCGCGCCACGCGCGTCGCGGAGAGCTGATCCATGGACGCCCTGGTCCGCGTCGAGGGGCTACGTGTCGTCGTCCGCAAGGAAGGCGGCGGCGAGGTGCCGATCGTGAACGACGTGAGCTTCTCGATCCCGAAGGGCGAGGTGCTCGCGCTCATCGGCGAGTCGGGCTCGGGCAAGACCACCATCGCGCTTGCGATGCTGGGCTACGCGCGGCGCGGTTGCCGCATCGCCGCAGGCTCCATCCGCATCGGCGACACGCGCGTCCTCGAGCTCGGCCCCGACGCGCTGTACGGCCTGCGCGGCCGCAAGGTGTCGTACATCGCGCA
>JBDTXQ010000432.1:0-2914 GCA_040006115.1 Usitatibacter sp. | reverse complement strand
TCGAAATACGTGGAGGCGGGCGGGGGCTTCTACGTGTGCGACGACGGCGTGCAGTCGGAAGCGTGCGTCCCGATCCTCGACGAGGAGCGCCAGGTGGTCGGCGTCGTCGACGTGGAGGCGAAGCCGCGAAGCTTCTTCGGCGCCGAGCGCCTCGCCGTGGTCGCGGCGCTCGCGATCGTCGCGCGGGCGCTCCTGCCCTAGGCGCGCTCGGTCCGGCCGGCGTTCACGAAGGGCTTCTTGCCGTCGCGCCAGCGGCGCCACGCCTTCGGGTTCTCGAGTGCTTCCAGGAGCGCGAAGTTCATGTCCACGGGGCTCGCGTCGAGGCCGGCATCGCGCACCGCGTGCTGCGCCTGGGTGATGATCACGTCGGCGTTGTGGGCGACCGCGGGATTCGCGGGACTGCCGAGCGAATCGTCCGTGGGATTCGCATAGGAGGCCTTGCAAACTTCGAGGCGCATCGAATGGAACCTGCGGCATTGCGCGGGCCGCGCCTCGTAGACCGTGCATGCCCCGTCTTCGCCGAGAAGGGCGCAGGCGAGGTTGGAGCGCTTGCGCGCCGCGTCTCCGAGCTCGCGCGTCTTCGCGGCGTTGGAGCGCAAGCGCGAGGTCGCTTCGGCGAGCCGCTCGGCGCTGAAGTTGCGTCGCAGCCATGCCGCGAGCGTGAACGTTTCATGGGGCTGCACCTGGACCTGCAGGCTGCAGCAGAAGCTGCATCCGCGCGTGCACGCCACTTTCACTGCGTGGCCAGCGATGCTCGCCTCTATCACCTCGTCCAGGCGCCGGTGGAACCTCATCACGGCGACGTCGAGCCGGCCGGGATCGCGTGCCCGCGCGAAAGCCTCGCGCGCCTCGGCGTCCCAGGTCGAGCGCTCGGCCATCAGCGCTTGGCCGGCATCATGTCCGTGATGGAGCCCTCGGCAATCTCGGCGGAGAAGAATACGGTCTCGGAGAGCGTCGGATGCGGATGGATGGTGAGGCCGATGTCCTCGGCGTCCGCGCCCATCTCGAGCGCGAGCACGGTCTCGGCGATGAGCTCGCCCGCGTTCACGCCGACGATTCCGGCGCCGAGGATGCGCCGGGTGCCCTTCTCGTAGAGCACCTTGGTGAGGCCTTCCTCGCGGCCCATGCCGAGCGCGCGCCCGCTCGCGGCCCACGGGAACACCGCCTTGTCGTACTCGATGCCTTTTTCCCTGGCCTCGGGCTCCGACAATCCCATCCACGCCACCTCGGGATCGGTGTAGGCCACGCTGGGGATGGTGCGGGCGTCCCACACGTGGTGGCTCATGCCCGCGATTACCTCGGCGGCGAGCTTGGCCTCGTGGGTCGCCTTGTGCGCGAGCATGGGCTCGCCCACGATGTCGCCGATCGCGTAGATGTGCGCCACGTTGGTGCGCATCTGGTTGTCGACGGGGATCCAGCCGCGTTCATTCACGCTGACGCCTGCCTTCTCCGCGCCGATGTTGTTGCCGTTGGGGCGGCGTCCCACGGCGATGAGCACGCGGTCGTAGATCCCGGGCGCGGGCGCTTCGCCCGCGCCGGCGAGCTCGAAGAAAGCCTTCAGGCCCACCGAGGTCGACTCGATCTTCGCGACCCGGGTCTTCAGCATGATCTTCTCGTAGCGCTTCTCGATCCTCTTCGCGAGCGGCTTCACGATGTCGGGATCGGCCGCGGGAATGAGGCGGTCCATGAATTCCACCACGGTCACCTTCGAGCCGAGCGCGTCGTAGACCGTCGCCATCTCGAGGCCGATGATGCCTCCGCCGATGATGAGGATCCGCTTCGGCACGTCCTTCAGCTCGAGCGCCCCGGTCGAATCCATGAGGCGTGGATCGTCGTAGGGAAATCCCGGGATGCGCGCCGGCTGCGAGCCGGCGGCGATGATGCAGTGGTCGAAGGACACGACCTTCTTACCCTCCCTGGTCTGCACTTCGAGCGTGTTGGGCGAGGCGAACGCGGCCTTGCCCTCGACGACGGTCACCTTGCGTGCCTTCGCGAGGCCGCTCAAGCCCTTGGTGAGCTTCGCGACCACGCTGTCCTTCCAGCCGCGCAGCTTGTCGAGATCGGTCTTCGGCGCGCCGAACGCGACGCCGAATTGGCTCATCTCCTCGGCGTCGGCGATAACGCGCGCGGCGTGAAGAAGCGCCTTCGACGGGATGCACCCGACGTTGAGGCAGACGCCGCCCAACGTCGCGTAACGCTCCACCAGGACGACCTTCTTGCCGAGGTCGGCGGCGCGGAACGCGGCGGTGTATCCACCGGGGCCCGCGCCGAGCACGAGGACTTCGGCGTGAAGGTCCGCGTCGAGGCTCGCGAGAGTGGAGGTGAGGGCCTGGCGCACCGACTGGCCCTGGGGCGAGGGCGTCGGCGGTGGAGCGGCGGCGAGGGCGGGAGCGGGGGTCGTTGAAGCGACCTTCTGCGGCGCGCTCGCCGTAGCGGGGGCGGCGTCGGTCTCGAGGATCGCGATCAACGTGCCCAGCGCAACCTTGTCGCCGACCTTCACCTTCACTTCCTTCACGGTGCCCGAATGCGTGGAGGGCACCTCCATCGTCGCCTTGTCGCTTTCCAGCGTGACGAGGGAATCCTCCTTCGCGACCTTGTCGCCGGGCCTAACCAGGATCTCGATGACCGGCACGTCCTTGAAGTCGCCGATGTCGGGGACCTTGACCTCGATAGTCGCCATGGCGCGGCCCCTAGAGGAAGCCGCGCCGCAGGTCGGAGATCACCTGTGCGAGGTATGCGGTGAAGCGCGCGCCGAGGGCCCCGTCGACGACGCGATGGTCGTAGGAGAGCGAGAGCGGCATCATGAGCCGCGGCGCGAACTCCTTGCCGTTCCAGACCGGCTTCATCGCCGCCTTGGAAACGCCGAGGATCGCGACCTCGGGCGCGTTCACGATCGGCGTGAACGCGGTGCCGC
>JBDTXQ010000431.1:0-2928 GCA_040006115.1 Usitatibacter sp. | reverse complement strand
GGTGCTCGGCATTTCGGGGCTCGCGCTGGGGTAGAATTCGCCTCACAAGAGGCGCCCCCAGCAATGCCCAATTTCACCTCCTCCCCAGCCTGGCAGGCGCTTCTCGCTCACCGCGACGCGCTCGCCACGACACGCATGGCTCAGCTCTGGGCGGCCGATCCCAGGCGCGGCGATGCGCTCACGTTCATGTGCGGCGGCATCGCCGCCGACTTCTCCAAGCAACGCATCGATGCGCAGGGTGTCGGGCTCCTTGCCGCGCTCGCGCGCGATCGCGAGCTCGGCGCCGCGATCGAGGCGCTCTTCAGCGGCGCGCGCGTGAACACCACCGAGAACCGCCCGGCGCTGCATGCGGCGCTGCGCGGCGACGAGCACGTCGGGATCGACGGCGTCGACTTGCGCCCCGAGCTGCAGCGCGAGCATGAACGCATGCGCGTCTTTGCCGAGGCGGTGCGCGCGGGACAATGGAAGGGCGCGACCGGCGCACGCTTCACCCACGTCCTCGCGCTCGGCATCGGCGGCTCGTCGCTGGGACCGAAGCTCGCGATCGAGGCGCTCGCCGCGGATGCCGATGGGCCGCAGGTGCGCTTCGTCACCAACATCGACGCCGCCGAGCTCGACGACGCGCTGATCGGGCTCGATGCCGCGGCGACGCTGGTCGTGGTCGCCTCCAAGACCTTCACGACGCAGGAGACGATGGAGAATGCCGCGGCGGCGAAGGAGTGGCTCGTTGCCGCGCTGGGCGCCGCGGCCGTGGCGCGCCATTTCATCGCGTCCACCGCGAACAGCAAGGCCGCGATTGCCTGGGGCCTTCCGCAGTGCAACGTCTTCACGTTCGGCGAGTCGGTCGGCGGGCGCTATTCGCTGTGGTCCTCGGTGGGGCTGCCGATCGCCATCGCCGTCGGCATGGCGCGCTTCGACCAGCTGCTCGCGGGCGCGCACGCCGCGGACCTGCACTTCCGCTCCACGCCCTTCGAGCGCAACGTGCCGGCGCTGCTCGGCCTCATCGGCGTCTGGAATCGCAATGCCCTCGGCGCGGCGACCCACGCGGTCCTCGGCTACGCCTCGCGCCTCGCGAGCCTGCCCGCGTACCTGCAGCAGCTCGAGATGGAATCCAACGGCAAGCGCGTCGATCGCGAGGGCCGCACGCTCGACTTCGCGACCTGCCCGGTCGTGTGGGGCGGCGTCGGCACCAACGGGCAGCACGCGTTCCACCAGTGGCTGCACCAGGGAACCGATGTCGCGACCTGCGACTTCATCGTGGTCGCGCATCCCATGGGCTGGATCGCCGCGCACCACGAGATCCTCCTCGCGAACGCGTGCGCGCAATCGGAGGCGCTAATGAACGGCGTCGAGTCCGCCGATCCCCATCGCGCCTGCCCCGGAGAGCGCGTGAGCACCACCTTCGTCCTGCCCCGCCTCGACGCGTACAGCCTCGGCGCGTTGCTCGCGATCTACGAACACAAGGTGTTCGTAGAGGGAACGGTGTGGGGCATCAATTCGTTCGACCAGTTCGGCGTCGAGCTCGGCAAGACCATCGCCGGGCAGATCCTGCCCGCGGTGCGCGGCGCGAACGTGCCGCTGCATGCGTCGACCGCGCACCTCCTCGGCGTGATCCGCAAGCTGGGCGAGCCGCAGTAGCCGCGATGGCGAGCGACGACTTCAAGCGCGTCATCGGGTCGCTCAAGGTGGCGGTGGCGATCGCCGACGCGAAGGGCGCGATCGCGTTCGCCAACGAAGCCTTCACGCAGACCACCGCGAGCGAGCGCGGCGCGCTCGCCGGCGTGTCGCTCGCGTCGCTCTTTTCCGAAGACGACCGCAAGCGCATCCAGCAGAACATCACGCGCGTGGGCGAAGGCAAGGCGGCTTCCGCTTTTGTAGACGCCCAGCTGGACGGCACGGGCGAGCGCTGGGTGCAGATCGCGTTCCAGCCCGCGCTTGACACGCGCGACAAGGCCGCGGGCGTGATAGCGGTGCTGCACGACATCGGGCCGCAGCGCGAGACCGAGGCCGCGCTGAACCTCGCCACGGCGCGGCTCCTCGCACTCGCCGAATCGTCGCGCCGCGCGGTCCTGATCGAGAATTCCGCGGGAGAGATCGAGCTCGCCAACGAGGCGCTCTGCGGCCTGCTCGACGTGAAGAGCGCCCCGCAGTCGCTCACCGGCATGCCGGTGGCGGACGCGCTCGCGCGCTCGCCGCTCATCGACGCGAAGGCGCTCGAGAAGTGGCGCAGGAAGCCCGATCCCGCGGCGAGCTTCGCGCTGAAGCTTCCCGGCGGGCGCACCGTCACGCTGAAGCGCCAGCCGATCATATTCGACGAGGCGCCGGCGGGCGCGGTGTGGCGGCCCAAGGAGGAAGCGCCCGCGGGCGCCTCCAAGGGCGCCGCGGAGATCGCGTTGATCGAGAAGATCGCCATGGAGCTCTCGGTCGCGATGGAAGGCATTTCCGCGATCAAGATCCGCGCGCAGCAGATGGAATTCGATCCCGCGCTGGTGGATCACTTCCAGAGGATCCGCGAATCCACAGAAACCGCGATGGCGGCGATCGGCGACCTGGTGGATTTTTCCAAGCTCTCCGGCGGCGTGGTGCTGCACAAGGCGCCCTTCGCGCTGCGCGCGGCGCTGGCAGGGCTGGTCGCGCGCGTCGGGCCGAGCGCCGAGGAGCGCGACTGCCGCCTGCGCATCAAGGTGGAGCAGGATGTTTCCGACATGCTGGAAGGCGACGTCGATCGCCTGCAGCTCGTGATGAAGAACCTGCTCGAGAACGCATTCACGCTCCTGCCGGGCCACGAGGTGACGCTGCAGATCACGCCCGAGTACGTGACCGAGTCGGGCATCCAGCTCTCCTTCAGCGTAACGGCGAGCGCGGAGCCCGGCAAGCATCCCTCGTCCACGGTCTCCGCGGAGGCGGGCATGGGCGTGGCGGTTGCCA
>JBDTXQ010000430.1:0-2928 GCA_040006115.1 Usitatibacter sp. | reverse complement strand
CTCGTGGAAGATGTCGACCGCGGCGATCTCCCAGTCGACGAGGCGCGCGCGCGGACGGCCCTTCGGAGCGCGCGCGAGGCCCGCCTCGTTCGCGACCCAGATCGCCGCCGCGCCGTCGGTGAGCGGCGACGCGTTGCCGGCGGTGATCGTGCCCTGGCCGCTCTTCCGGTCGAACGCGGGCTTCAGGCTCGCGAGCTTCGCGAGGGAGCTGTCGGCGCGCGGCACGGTGTCTTTCGAGGTCCCGGCGACGGGGACGACGAGATCGTCGAAGAACCCGGCGGCCATCGCCTTCACCGCGCGCTGGTGGGATTCCAGCGCGATGCGGTCCTGGTCGGCGCGCGCGATCTTCCACTGCTTCGCCATCTCCTCGCAGTGCTCGCCCATGCTCTTGCCCGTGGCGCGATTCGCGACGCTCGGCACGTGCAGGCCGAAATCCTTCCAGGGAAAATCGCCGACGAGGTCGATGCGCCCGCCGATGCTGCGCGCCTGGGTGAAGCGCCGCAGCCAGTCGGAGAAGCCCTGCTTCAAGCCGATCTGCACGCGGCTCATGCTCTCCACGCCGCCGCACATCGCGAGCGCCATGTCGTCGCGCAGCATGCCCGCCGCCTCGAACACCGCGACCATGCTTGTGGAGCACGCGAGCACCGTCGAGAAGGCGGGCGTCGCGGGATCGACGCCCGCGTCGATCACCACCTCGCGCGAGATGTTGCTCCAGCCGAGGTTCGGCGCCACTGTGCCCCACACGACGAAGTCGGGCCGGTCGCCCGCCGCGAGCTCGCCCGCCATCGCCTTCGCCACCGGCACCGAGAGCGCCACCGAGTCGAGCGACGCGAGGGCGCCGTCGACCTTCGCGAACGGGGTCCTCACTCCGGCTACCAGCCAGGTATCGGCCTTGCTCATGGCATGGGATCGTCCATCTCGCCCGGAACGCCCAGGCGTTCCTGACTATATCCCTCGCGCGCCCGCCAGCCGGGATACTTGAAGACAAGGTTGTCCAGCATGCCGCCGGTGTCGTAATTCATCTCGCGGCCGGGGTGCTTCTCGCGCCAGCGTGCCATCAGGCCGCGCCCGTCGCGATACCACGGCACCTTGAAGATCCACGCCTTCAGGCTCTGCGCGCGCCAGCCCTGGTCGCGAATGCCGGGCCAGAGCCGGTCGGCATGGCGGATGTTGTCGTCGCGGTCGAGAAGCCAGAATTCCTTTCCCAGCACGTCGCCGAAGATGAAGAGCCTGCCGTCGACCACCTCGAACTGGGTGGGGTCGCTGCTCATCTTCACCGCGTACGGCGCGCCGTTGGAGCAGAAGCCGCCGTACTGCGGTTCGTACCTCGTGGGCGAGGCGGCGAACGCCCCACGGTGCTCGGGCGTGGCGAAGTAGTAGGTGCGTCCCTCATGCGTCGCCGCGATCGTGTGCCGGCCGCGCACGGGCTTGCCCTCCGTGAAGTATCCCACCGGGTCGAAGCCCAGCAGCATCAGGTGCTCGCCCCGGCTCGTGTCGATGGTGGCGTGCGTCGTGCCGCAGCCGGCGAGGATCGCGCCGAGAAGCAATGCGATGAGGACCTTGGTCATTTCCATCCCTTTCCCCCGTGCTCCCGCTCGAACCGCTCGCGATCGCGGGCGAACTGCTGCTCCAGCTCCTCGCGTCCCGCCTTCGCCATCGACATGCGCCGCGCCTCGTCCTGGTAGAAGGGCAGCGTCGCCTCGACGCTCGCGATATTGTGCCGCCGGAACGCGTCGGCGAGTTCGCGCGCGCGGAAGCGATCGACGCCGAGCCTCTCGAGCGCGGAACGGCCCACCCGCAGCGCGGCCTCGAAAGTCTCGCGCTCGGCCACTTCGACGCCGCGCAGCTTGAGCTCGAAGTAGTGAGTTACGTTGCGCGCGCGGCTGAGTATGGGCAGGTCGGGGAAGTTGGCACGCACCCGGTCCACCAGCGCGATGCTCGCCTCGACGTCGTCGATCGCGTTCACCAGCAGCCGCGCGCGACGCGCGCCTGCCGCCTCGAGAAGATCGAGGCGCGTCGCATCGCCGTAGAACACGCGATAGCCGAACTTGCGCAGCGACTCGATCTGGTCGGGATCGTGGTCGAGCACGACCGCGCGGATGTCGTTGGCGAGGAGGAGGCGCCCGACGATCTGGCCGAAGCGCCCGAATCCCGCGATGATCACGGGCGCCTGCCGGTCGATGGTGTCGGCTTCGCGCTCGGTCGCGTCGCTGCGTGACGCGAAGCGATCGTGAAGGAGGAGGAGCAGCGGCGTCGTGCCCATCGAGAGGGCGACCGCGATGGTGAGGAGCGCCTCCCACTCCGCGGTGAAGAGCTTCGATTCGCGAGCCACGCCGAACACGACGAACGCGAACTCACCGCCCTGCGCGAGGAGGGAGGCGAACAGCCAGCGCTCGCGGCAGATGTCGAGCATGCGCGCCACGGCCCACAGCGAGAAGAACTTGAGCGCCACGAATCCCGCGAGGAGGAGCGCCACCATGGCGGGCCGGCTTGCAAGCAGGCCGAAATCGATGGTCATGCCGACCGTGATGAAGAAGAGCCCGAGGAGGAGTCCCTTGAAGGGCTCGATGTCGCTCTCCAGCGCGTGGCGGAATTCCGAGCTCGCGAGGAGCACGCCGGCGAGAAACGCCCCCATCGCCATCGAAAGGCCCGCGAGCGACATCAGCTCCGCGACGCCGATCACGAGAAGCAGCGCGAAGGCGGTGAAGAGCTCGCGGATGTCGATGCGCGCGATCAGCCGCAACGCCGGACGGGTGAGATAGCGCCCGAGGACCACCACGCCTGCGATCGCCGCCACGGCTATCCCCACGCGCATCCACGCGGGCTGGGTTCCCGGCGCCTGGACGTGGGCGAGGATCGGCACCAGCGCGATGAGCGGGATCGCGGCGATGTCCTGGAAGAGGAGGATGCCGAACGCGGCGCGGCCGG
>JBDTXQ010000429.1:0-2936 GCA_040006115.1 Usitatibacter sp. | reverse complement strand
TAGACGATTGCCACGTGGGTCCAGCGATCGGCGGGGATCTTCACCGCGCCGGCGGGCGCGAGGCGCACCTCGCCGGCGCGCGCCGTCGGCCGGAATGTGTAGTAGTCGGCGCGCAGGTTCTTCTCCTTGGCGCGCTCGCGCGGCACGGAGAGCTCCATCGAGAACGACACCTGGCGCAGCTCCGGATGGCCCCGGTATTCGCGCTCGACCTCCACCGTCGCCACGGTCTGTGTGCGCGCGCCCTTCGCGTAGGGATTCACCCAGCTCTCGCGCTTCATCCAGAACTCCAGGGTGAGCCCGTGCTTGGTGTCGAAGCCGCGCGGGGCCTCGACCTCGACCCAGTCGCCGCCGCCGCCGACGAAGAGGCCCGCGCCCTGCTTGCCGGCGCGCGCGAACACCTCGTCGCCGTGCGCGCGGGCGAGATAGTCGTCGCCGGGGAAGCGGCGGTCGAACGAGAGGAACATGAGGGGCGGCTCGGGAGGTGGCGCCTTGCGGTAGAACTCGATCGCCACCCAGGCGAGCGCGCCCACCATCGGCGCGACGACGGCGACGGTCGCCGTGCGCCCGAGCGAGGGGAGCGCTTTGCCGAAGTACGAGAGCGCGTACACCAGGCAGAGCGCGGCGACCACGCCGGTGGTCGCATAGAACGAGACGCTCTTCAGCCACCATTCGACCTCGGCCGGGATCGACACCGGGATGTCGAGGGATACGCCTTCGGGCCCGATCGCCACCATGATCCATGCGCACGCGAGCGCGAGGAACGCGAGCACCGCCGCGAGCGCGAGGTTCACGTAGAGGTTCTGCGGAAAGATGCGGCCTTCGGAGAAGGCGTGCTTGAGCGGAAGGACTCCGCTCAGGATGAAGGAGAGCGCGACGGCTGCGACCACCCAGCGAGGGGCGCGGAAGCTCTCTTCGTCGCCGAAGAACGCGAAGGCCAGAAGGCAGACGCCGACCAGTACCACGGAACCGCCGATGAGGAGACCGCGGAAGACGCTCGATCTCATCAATGCGCACCCCGCCGGGGGTCACCGCGACCAGGCTCAGCGTCGTGTTGCTGAATGCGATGTGGGCGTTGCGGATTGGAGAAGCGACCGGCCGTCCTTTCGCGGATCTCGAGGATCTTCATCCCCGCATGGTAACCGCGGGCGCTTCAGTCGTCGCTGCTGAGGGCCTCGATGATGGGGCAAGGCCCGCGCGACGACTTGCGCGAGCGCTCGATCAGGGTCTTCAGCTTGCGGCGCATGCGCGTGAGCTGCGCGATGTGCAGCTCGAGGTTGGCGTGCTTCTTCTCGGCGATGAGGCGGGTCGCCCGCTAGTCACCCCTTCCGCATCCGCCTTCGCTCCTTGTCCATGCGCAGGTTCGAGGCCAGCATATAGGCCGTACCAAGTACGTTGTCTATGTAGAATCCTCGATCACATGGACTATGGTTACAGGTCCGCGTGCAGGAACTCCGGGCGGCCCATGGGGTCCCGCCTCCTCTGCCGGCTACACGAGCTCACCATGTACGGGCGCAAGGAAACTCTCTACGACGTGCTCGACCTGCCGCGCGACTCGGACGCAACGGCGATCGCGCTTGCGCACAAGCACGCCCGCGCCGAGCTCGACCGCGAGACCACCGCCCCGGACTCGCGCCGCGCCGCTCTCTTGCACGAGGCTTACGAGGTTCTTTCCGATCCGGCACGCCGCGCGGCGTACGACGCCTCGCTGAACGATCCGGACGAAATCGGACGCCCGCGCCCGCGCACGCCACGCCCCCTCTGGGTGGGGGCGAGCGCAAGCGCCGTCGCGCTCGCCGCCGCCGTTTATTTCACCTTTCAAAGGCCAATTGCGCCGACGAGCGAGAAGGACCGCGCACGCTCGCCGGAGGAAATCCTTGCCACCGCGGGGTTCTCCGTGGGCCGCGTGGAGAGCATCGGAGTTTCGGGCCAGAGCGCGGTGGCCGGCCTTGCAGTCGCGATCGACGAAGGGGTAATGGTGACGACGTGCCACGGGCTCGCCGCCGGAGCGCAGCTCCTGGTGCGCCTCACGGCGCGCACCGCCTCCGCGCGCGTCGCCATGGTCGATGAGCAGCACGACCTGTGCAAGCTCTCCGTTGAAGGCGCGGGCAGCCGCCCGCTCGCCCTCGCCGCCGAGGCACCGCGCGCTGGCGCGAGCGTGTACGCCGTCTCCTACGCCGGGGAGAAGCAGGTGGTGAGGCGAGCGACCATCAAGTCGATCCTCGCCACGCCGAAAGGCAACGTGATCGAGGTGAGCATTCCCGTCTCCCCGGGCGAGAGTGGCGGTCCTCTGGTCGACGATGGCGGAAGGCTCGTAGGCATCATCACCTCCTCGTCCGATTTCGGCGCCGGGCGCAACGTCGCCCTTCCCGCGGCGCTCCTCGACAATCCGCGCTGGATCGCGCGTTGAGGATCCTCGCCGCCGCGATGTTCGCGCTGGCGCTCGGCATTCACGCGGCCCACGCCGAGGATGCCCCGCTGGCCGCGCTGCCCTACACGCCGGGGCTCGATACCGGCGCCATGGACCGCGACGCCCCGCCCTGCGTGGATTTCTACCAGTACGCGTGCGGCGGATGGATCAAGGCCAACCCGATCCCTGCGGACCAGGCGAGCTGGGACGTGTTCCGCAAGATGGGACAGGACAACCAGCGTTTCCTCTGGGGAATCCTCGCGGGCCTCGCGGACAAGACCCTCGCGCGCACGCCGGTGCAGCAGCAGATCGGCGACTATTTCGCCGCGTGCATAGACGAGGCCGCCGTGGAGGCGCTCGGTGCCGCGCCGCTCGCAGCCCACCTTGCCGCCATCGACGGGCGACGGCGGACTCTTCTTCGCTTTCGCCTCGAACCAGGACTACTCGGACTCGAGCCGGGTGATCGCCTTCGCGAGCGCTGGCGGCATCGGCTTGCCATACCGCGACTGGTAGAAACTCGGAAAGTCGT
>JBDTXQ010000428.1:0-2936 GCA_040006115.1 Usitatibacter sp. | reverse complement strand
AGGCCTGGATCGCGAGGTGCAGCATGCGCTTGACCGCCGGGTCGCGCTCGTCGAAGGACTCCATCACGAGCCCCGAGTCGCGGTCGAGCGCCAGCGTCAACTGCGTCATGTCGTTGGAGCCGATCGAGAAGCCGTCGAAGTGCTTGAGGAACTCGTCGGCGAGGATCGCGTTTGACGGGATCTCGCACATCATCACGATGCGCAGGCCGTTCTTGCCGCGCTCGAGCCCGTACTCCTTCATGATCGCGAGGACCTGCTCGCCCTCCTTGACGGTGCGCACGAACGGCACCATCAGCTCCACGTTGGTGAGGCCCATGGCGTCGCGCACCTTGCGCATCGCCTCGCATTCGAGCCTGAAGCAGTCGCGGAACGAGCTGGCGATGTAGCGGGAGGCGCCGCGGAAGCCAAGCATCGGGTTCTCCTCGGTGGGCTCGTACTTGGCGCCGCCAATGAGATTCCTGTACTCGTTCGACTTGAAGTCCGAGAGCCGCACGATCACCTTCTTCGGCCAGAACGCCGCGGCGATGGTGGAGACGCCCTCGGCGATCTTGTCCACGTAGAAGCGCACCGGGTCCGCGTAGCCGCGCGAATGCTTGGCGACCTGCGCCTTCAGCTCCTCGGGCAGCGTCGCGTACTCGAGGCACGCCTTCGGGTGCACGCCGATCATGTTGGAGATGATGAATTCCAGGCGCGCGAGGCCCACGCCCTCGTTGGGAAGCTGGCAAAAATCGAAGGCGAGATCCGGGTTGCCGACGTTCATGGCGATCTTCACCGGAATCTGCGGCATGCGCGCGAGCTCCACCTCGACCGCCTCGAAGTCCATCTTGCCGCCGTAGATATAGCCGGTGTCGCCCTCGGCGCACGACACCGTCACCTCGGAGCCGTCCTTCAGTACCTCGGTGCCGTTCTCGCAGCCGACCACCGCCGGCACGCCCAGCTCGCGCGCGATGATCGCCGCGTGGCAGGTGCGCCCGCCGCGGTTGGTGACGATGGCGCTGGCGCGCTTCATCACCGGCTCCCAGTTCGGGTCGGTCATGTCGGTGACCAGCACGTCGCCGTCCTTCACGCTCGCGATCTCGGAGACGTCCATGATCACGCGCACGCGCCCCTGGCCGATCTTGGAGCCGATGGCGCGGCCCGAGGCGAGCACCTCGCCCCTCTTGCCGATGCGGTAGCGCGTGAGCGTGTCCTTGCGCGTCTCCTGGCTCTTCACCGTCTCCGGGCGCGCCTGCAGGATGTAGAGCTTGCCGTCCTCGCCGTCGCGGCCCCACTCGATGTCCATCGGGCGGCCGTAGTGCTTCTCGATCGACATCGCGTAGCGCGCGAGCTCCTCGACGTCGGCGTCGGCAAGAGAGAAGCGATCGCGATCGGCGTGGGGCACCTCGACTTCCTTCACCGACTTGCCGGCCTTCGCCTCGGTGTCGAACACGAGCTTGATCGCCTTGGTGCCGATGCCGCGCCGCAGGATCGCGGGCTTGCCCTTCGAGAGGCAGAGCTTGGAGACGTAGAACTCGTCGGGATTGACCGAGCCCTGCACCACCGTCTCGCCCAGGCCGTAGCTCGCGGTGATGAAGACCACCTCGCGGAAGCCCGACTCGGTGTCCATGGTGAACATGACGCCCGCGGCGCCCAGGTCGCTTCGCACCATGCGCTGAACGCCTGCCGAGATCGACACCTCTGCATGGCTGAAGCCCTTGTGGACGCGGTAGGCGATGGCGCGGTCGTTGTAGAGCGAGGCGTAGACGCGGCGCACGGCGTCCAGGACGTTCTCGAAGCCGCGGATGTTGAGGTAGGTGTCCTGCTGCCCCGCGAACGACGCGTCGGGCAGGTCCTCGGCGGTGGCGGAGGAGCGCACCGCGAAGCTCGCCGCCGGGGTGCCGGCCGAGACGCGCTCGTACTCCGCCCTCACCTCACGCTCGAGCTCGGGCGGCAACGCCGCCTTCTCCACCATGTCGCGGATCCGCGCGCCCGCTTTCGAGAGGGCCTGCACGTCCTCCACGTCGACCTTGGCGAGGATCGCGTTGATCTCCTCGGTGAGCCTGTTGTGGGCGAGGAAATCGTCGAACGCCTGCGCCGTGGTGGCGAATCCCCCCGGAACGCGCACGCCGCTCGCCGCGAGCTGGCTGATGAGCTCGCCCAGCGAGGCGTTCTTGCCGCCCACCCGGGCGACGTCGGTCATGCGCAGCGCTTCGAGGGGAAGGACGTAGCGGGTCGCCATGGGGGAATCGATTCGGAGTGACGTGCCGGAGGGAATTTGTAATTATAGGGCACCGTTGGTTCCCCGAATCCCTCCCGAAGCCCTCCCATGCCGCAGCGCAAGCGCGTCTTCTTCGTATCCGACCGCACCGGAATCACGGTGGAGGCCCTCGGCTCTTCGCTCCTCACCCAGTTCGCGGAGATGGACTTCCTGAGGGTCACCCTCCCCTTCATCGACTCCGTGGACAAGGCCCGGGCGGTGGTGGCCCAGGTGAACGAGGCGTTCCGCGAATCCCAGCAGCGCCCGCTCGTCTTCAGCTCCATCGTCGACGACGCGGTGAGGACCGAGATCAACAAGGCCGATGGATTGGTGCTCGACGTCTTCGAGCGCTTCATCGTGCCGCTCGAGAACGAGCTGGGGCTTAAGTCGATGCACGCCGTGGGCCGCACCCACAGCGTCTCCAACGCGAAGGACTACAACCACCGCATCGAGGCGATCAACTACACCCTCTCCCACGACGACGGCGTCACGCACCGCGGGCTCGAGGAGGCGGACATCATCCTGGTCGGCGTCTCGAGGAGCGGCAAGACGCCCACGTGTTTGTACATGGCGATGCAGTTCGGCATCAAGGCGGCGAACTATCCGCTGATCCCCGAGGACCTCGAGGCGAACCGCATCCCGCCTTCGCTGCTGCCGCTGAAGAGCAAGGTGTGGGGACTGTCCATCAGCCCGGAGCGCC
>JBDTXQ010000427.1:0-2943 GCA_040006115.1 Usitatibacter sp. | reverse complement strand
GTGCACTTCGAGGCCAAGCGCTATCACCTCGCGGGCGTGCCGAAATCGCAGCTGCCGCGCTTCAGCAGGGTCATGAAGGAGCGCGGTCATCTCTTCATTCCCGCGCTGATCGTGCTCTTCGGGCTCATGTTCGGATTCTCAGGGCCGCTCTGCGCGCTCGCCGGCGCCTTGTCGTGCATCCCGCTCGCGCTCGCGCGCGCGACCACGCGCGCCGGCATCGGCTGGAAAAGCGTTGTCGACGCGCTCGAGGACGGCGCACGCAATACGCTCTCGGTGGCGATGGCGTGCGCGTGCGCGGGAATCGTGATCGGCGTGGTCACCATCACCGGGCTCGGGATCGTCTTCACGCAGATGGTGATCGGGCTCGCGCACAACTGGCTGGTGCCCGCCCTCATCCTCACCGCCATCGCCGGCATCGTCCTGGGCATGGGGATGCCGACGACGCCTTCGTACATCGTGATGGTTGCCCTCCTCGTCCCCGCGATCATCAAGCTGGGCGCCACGGTGCCCGCGGCGCACATGTTCGCCTTCTATTTCGCGATCCTCTCGGCGATCACCCCGCCCGTGGCGCTCGCGGTCTACGCCGCCGCCGGCCTCGCCAAGGCGAGCATCTGGGAAACGGGATGGGAATCGGTGCGCATCGCCGCCCCCACCTACATCGTCCCCTTCATGTTCGTGTTCGAGCCGTCGCTGCTCATGATGGGCGATCCCATCACCATCTTCACGTCGTCGGTCTCGGCGACCATCGGCATCGTGTGCTTCGCCGCTGGCCTGCAGGGCTACCTCGCGCGCGAGGCGCGCCCCTGGGAGCGCGTCGTGCTGATCGCGGCCGCGCTGATGCTCATCAAGCCGGGCTACATCTCCGACCTCGTCGGGCTCGCGCTGCTGGGCCTCGTCTACGCGGCGCAGAAGGCGAGCCTCGGCGCAAAGCCCGCGACCGACGCGGCGCGGGGGCCGTAGCCTCCTTTCGCACGCACGCCTGGCCCGTGGCCTAGGGTTTCAGCGCGGCGACGAGCCGCTTCAGGAATTCATCGGCGGATTTGTTGGCGTCGATCCAGCGCAGCACCACGACGAGATCGTGATCCGGATCGACGACGACGAGGTTTACCCCGTTGCCCACGTGGGCATACACGTTGGCCGACGCGTTGGGAAAGAGTTGCTTGTCGACGTTCAGGAACCAGTTCATGAAGCCGTAGCCGCGATTGGCGGGCGTGGGCGTGAGCGCCCAATCGACCCACTGCTTCGAGAGGAGCTGGCGGTCCTTCCAGCGCCCGCCGCGCAGCGTGAGCACCCCGAAGCGCGCCATGTCGTACGCGTTGATGAACATGCCGCCGCCCCAGTGGCCGCCGCCGCTCACCGACTGCATCACCGTGCCATCCATCACCACGAAGGAATTCTCGTAGCCGAACCAGCGCCAGGTGCTGGACGCCCCGATCGGATCCATGATCGTGTCCTTCAGCACCTGCGGAAGCGGCCGGCGCCACACGTTGAGCGTGGCGAGCGCCAACGCATTCACGCGCGTGTCGTTGTACTTCCACGTGGTGCCGGGCGCGGCGCGCTTTCGGGTGAGCCACTCGGAAGGCGTCGACGAAGGACGGTCGGCCCAGTCGGGCTTGCCCCACAGCGTGCCTTCCCAATCGCTCGTCTGGCGCAGCATCTGGTCCCAGGTGATGGTGCGGTTGTGCGGCGTGTCGAAGAGGTCGAACAATTCCGTCTTGCCAAACACCTGCATGGGCGCGACGTAGTCGCGCACCGGATCGTCGAGGCTCCTGATCATGCCGCGATCGAAGGCGACGCCGATCACGCTCGAGAGCATGCTCTTGGTCACGCTGTGCGTCATGTCCACGCGCGCGGGCTCGCCCCACTCGGCGACCATGTAGCCGCCACGCACGATGACGCCGGTCATGTCGCCGCGATTCTTGATGGGGCCGATGGCTTCGCCGTGGGGCTCGCGCCCGAAGGTCTGGTAATGATTGGCCGTGAGGTCGCGCGGGTTCTTGCTCTCGGCGGAGATCGCGAAATCGATGGCGTCCTTCAGCTTCGCGGCCTCGAAGCCCGCGTCGGCGGGCGTGCGGTGCTCCCATCGCGGGCCGGGATAATAGGTCTCGAGCGGACGCGGCTGCGCCGCCGCGAGCGCGGGCAGTACCAGCACGGCGATACAGGCGGTGAAGTGGCGGACGAAGGCCAAGAAAAGTCCCCGGTGGGATAATGGAAGCGCCCATCCTACCAACCCGGCCTTCCAATGATCGACACCGCCGTGCGCGAGCGCTCCGACGCCCTCGTGAAAACGCTCCTCGATTCGGTGCGCATCGCCTCCGTGAGCATGACCGGCGAGGGCATCGCCGACCAGGTCGAATTCCTCACGAAACGTCTCGAGGGGTGGGGCTTCAAGGCCGAGGTGCATCCGACCACGAGCCATCCCATCATCTACGCCGAGACAGGGCCGAAGGACGCAAGCTTCACGTGGCTCCTCTACGGCCACTACGACGTTTATCCCGCTGACGAGAAGCAGGAGGGCTGGCGCACCAAGCCGTTCGAGCCGGTGGTCGAGGGCGACCGCGTGTGGGGCCGCGGCACCGGCGACAACAAGGGCCAGCACCTCGCGATGCTGAACGCGATCGCGCTGTGGCGCGAGCTGCATGGGGAACTGCCGATCCGCATCAAGGTGATCCTCGAGGGCGACGAGGAGACGGGCTCGATCCCGCTGCCGAAATTCGTCGAGGAGAATCGCGCGCGGCTCGCGGCCGATCTCTGCTGCTACTCCGACGGTCCGATGTTCCCCAACGACCAACCGGTGCTGCTGATGGGCGTGCGCGGCAACCTCGGGCTCGAATTCCATGCCACCGGCGCCAAGCGCAACCTGCACTCCGGCAACCTCGGTGGCGTCTCGCCCAATCCCACGCTGGACCTGATTCACCTGCTGGCGGAGATGGTGGATCGCGA
>JBDTXQ010000426.1:0-2957 GCA_040006115.1 Usitatibacter sp. | reverse complement strand
TTCACGCTCGCGTGGACGCATTCCATCGAGAAGATCCGCTGGGAAGAGGATTACGCCGCGCACGGCCATGAGCTCACGCTGGTGGAAGCGCGCATCCGCGGCAGCGGCGCGGGGATGGAGCCGCCACCAGGAGCGCTCTTGCGCAATGGCGCGTGGCACTACCGCCCCGCGCGCGCGCCGCTCGCACGCCTGGTGCTCGCGCGATCGGATTTCACGCCCGACTACGAGCTGTGCTTCGATGGTCGCTGTCGCTCCATGGCCGAAGTCATTGCCGCCGCGGGCCCGACGAGCCTCGAGGCCTGCGAGCGCTGACGCCGTCTCGCCCGGGCGGCGAGGAGCGGCGCGCACACCGCGGCGAAGTTGCGCGACAATGACGAGGGAAAGGGTGGGCCCGCCTGGACTCGAACCAGGGACCAAAGGATTATGAGTCCTCTGCTCTAACCAACTGAGCTACAGGCCCGCCGTGGACAGCCCCGCATTTTAACCGCCGCACGGAAATTTCCCCGCAATGAGCGATTTCGATTTCACCAAGCCGCAGGCGCCGCAGCCCGCGTCGCCCGACGGCTTCGACTTCACGCGCCCTCCCGCCGAAGGATCCTCCGCACCGTTCAAGCCAGCCAACAGCCAGTTCTACAGCGGCGCCGTCGCGAAGAAGCTGTTCCAGGCGAGCGGCAAAGAAGAGCAGTTCGCCGCTGGCCAGAAGCTCTTCGAGGAGGCGGACAAGGTCTCCAAGGGCGGCGTGTTCTCGATGAAATCGGCGAGCCGCATGTACTTCATCGCCCAGGGGGAGGTCGCGCTCACCATCGGCGGCAAGCCCCTCGACACCGTGAAGGCGGGCGAGATCGTGGGCGAGATGGCGGTGATCAGCGAGCGCCCGCGCAGCGCCACCGCGACGGCGAAGAGCGCGGTCAGCGCCTACTCGCTGAATGCCATCGAGCTGCAGGGGGCGCTCGGCAAGACTCCGGAGTTCGCGCTCATGCTGATGAGCGTGATGTTCGACCGGTTGCGCTTCATCGCCGCGCGCATCGCCGCCCGCAAGATTGCGAGCGCGCCCGCGGCGCTCGGGTCGCCGACTTTCGATCCAATCCTGCTGCAGCAGTTCGAAGCCGCGCTGGCTCGCCCATCGACTTTGCGCTATCAAGCGGGCCAGACGATCATGCGCGAGGGCCAGGCCGGCATGTACATGTACGTGGTGAAGGCCGGCCAGGTGGTGATCGCGATCCGCGACAATCCCGTCGAGGTCGTGAATCCGGGCAGCACCTTCGGCGAGATGGCGCTCGTCGACCAGTCGCCGCGCGTGGCAAGCGCCACGACCAGCGTCTACTCCGAACTCCTCGCGGTGGACCGCGCCTCGCTGATGGAGGTCGTCAAGGCCCAGCCCGCCTTCGCCATGGCGATGTTGCGCGCGGTGGTGGAGCGCCTGCGTCACATGAACTCGCAGCTCGGCTAGGCGCCCGCCGAAGACCTAAAACGATGCCCGACACCCTGTTTCGCCCCGGAGAGAACTGCGCGGTGGTCGCGCACGCGCACCGCGTGTCGTTCGTCATCGACGCGGAAAACTATTTCCGCGTCTTCATGCAGGCCGCGCAACGCGCCCAGCGATCCATCGTGATGCTGGGTTGGGACTTCGACAGCCGCACGCCCCTCGCGCTCGACGCTTCCGGCAAGCCCGTCCTCTTGGGGGAGTTCCTGAACGGCATCGCGAAGAAGAAGCACGACCTCCGGATCCACATCCTCGACTGGGATTTCCCGACCGTGTTCGGAACCGATCGCGAATCCCGTCCCGGCACTTCGGGCGGCTGGAAGCCCCATCGGCGCATCGACTTTCGTTTCGACGATACTCATCCGGTCGGGGGATCCCACCACCAGAAGATCGTCGTGATCGACGAGCGCCTCGCCTTCGCGGGCGGGCTCGACCTCACCAACAAGCGCTGGGACACGCGCCACCACAAGGCCGGCGATCCGCGCCGCGTCTTCGGCGAGAAGCCCTATCCCCCTTTCCACGACGCGATGATCGCGGTCGACGGCGAGGCCGCGGAAGCGCTGCTGCACGTGGCCGAGGAGCGCTGGCTCCTCGCCACCGACGAGCCGCTGCCATCGGCGAAGGGCCCGAAGGACGTCTGGCCCGTGGACCTTCCCGTCGAGGTCGAGAATGTCGACATCGCCGTATCGCGCACCGCGCCTGCCGTCGACAAGGACCCGGGCACCCACGAGGTGTACCAGCTTTACGTCGACATGATCGAGGGGGCGAAGCAATACATCTACATGGAGAACCAGTACTTCACCTCGGAGAAGATCGGCGCGGCGTTGAAGGCGAGCCTCGCCAAGCCCGAGGGCCCGGAGATCCTGGTGGTGACGCGGCTCCTCTCCCATGGATGGCTCGAGGAGATCACCATGACGACGCTGCGGACCAAGCTCGTGAACGAGTTGCGCAAGGCCGACGTCCACAAGCGCTTCCATGTCTTCTATCCCGACGTTCCCGGGCTCGAGGCGGGAACCTGCCTCGACATCCATTCGAAAGTCACCCTCGTCGACGACGAATGGCTGCGCATCGGCTCGGCGAACCTCAGCAATCGTTCCATGGGCATGGACACCGAGTGCGACGTGACCCTCGAGGCGAAAGGCGAGGAGCGCGTAAGGGCGGCGATCCGCAAGTTCCGCCATGACCTCGTCGCCGAGCACACCGGCGCAGAGATCGAGGCGGTGGAGCACCACTGCAAGAGCGCCGGGTGCATGGCCGACGCGATCTCGAAGATGGGCTCCCAGACGCGCAGCCTGAAGAAGCTCGAATGCGAGGAGATTCCCGAGACCAAGCTCGCCATCGCCAAGGTGGGCGACCCGCACGAGCCGCTCTTCGAGGGCATCGTCTCCGGGCCCGCCGCGGGCATCGCGGCGAAGGCGCGCTTCGCCACGCGGCGCACGCTCCTCGTCCTGGGTGGCCTCGTCGCTGTGGCCAT
>JBDTXQ010000425.1:0-2960 GCA_040006115.1 Usitatibacter sp. | reverse complement strand
GTGGGCGACACCATCTCGATCGACGATTTCGCCAAGATCGACCTGCGCATCGCGCGCATCGTCGACGCCGAGCTCGTGCCCGACGCGGACAAGCTCCTCAAGCTCACCCTCGACATCGGCATAGAGTCGCACCGCACGGTGTTCGCGGGCATCCGCTCGGTGTACACGCCCAAGGACCTCGTGGGGCGGCTCACGGTGATGGTCGCCAACCTCGCCCCGCGCAAGATGCGGTTCGGCGAATCCCAAGGGATGGTCCTCGCCGCCGGCGACGGCAGCGCGATCTACCTTCTCGCCCCCGATTCAGGCGCCATGCCCGGGATGCGGATCAAGTAAACGGGCGACGAACCTGCTTGGGCAGCGGGAACCGCGTTGGAGCGGACGCAAGCGCCGCTCAACACGAAGAAGCAGCGGGAAATAAAAAAACCGCCGGCGTGAGCCGGCGGGCGTTCGCAAGTGCGCCTTGCGGGGAATCGATCAGTTGTAGGTGAGGTCTTTCACCTGGTCTTGCGGAAGCTCCGGCGAGGTGAGCGCCGCGACGATGTTACCGGACGGCGCCGAAGCGCGCGCGCCCGTCACCTCGGGATTCATCGGCATCAACGTGATGCTGCCGACGATCATCATGGCGAGAATGCCTGTTGCGACCTGTTGTTTCGTGTTCATGTTTTCTGGTCTCCCTGGTCCGGTTGAATTCTGCCTGCGCCCACCGCCTGTCCACGGAGCCCATCTTTATCCGAACGCCCGCGCGTGCCTGTTAACGCGATCACAAAACCCGCGCCGGCGCAAATACACTTGTAAGAAATCCGCGACAATCGGCGCCATGCCCCCGCGCATCCCCCTCCTGCCGCCGCCCTATGCCACCGATCGCAAGACCCTCGAGCGCGAGGTGCGGGTGGACGTCTTCCGGGCGAGCGGGCCCGGCGGCCAGCACGTGAACAAGACCGAGTCGGCGTTGCGCCTCACGCACCCGCCCTCGGGGGTGGTGGTGACCGCGCAGGACTCACCCTCGCAATTCCGCAACCGCGACACCGCATTCGAAGGGCTCGTGGCGCGCCTGAAGAAGCTGAACCACGTGCCGAAGAAGCGCGTTGCCACCAAGCCCACGCGCGGCTCGAAGGAGCGGCGCATCGAGGCGAAGAAGCTGCGCGGGACCACCAAGCAGGGACGCGGACGGGTGAAGGGCGATGAGTGAGCTCGCCACGCGCCGGCTGGCGATTCGCGGGCGCGTCCAGGGTGTCTGGTTCCGCGAATCGATGCGGCGCGAGGCCGAGCGCCTCGGCGTGACGGGTTGGGTCGCCAATCGCCTCGACGGCAGCGTCGAGGCGGTGGTGCAAGGAACGCCGGCCGGGGTGGAGGCGATCACCCGATGGGCGCGGCGCGGGCCCGGGGAGGCCGAGGTGACCGAGGTCACCGCGAGCGAGGCGAGCGGCGACTTCGCCGCGTTCGAGAAGCGCCCTTCCTTCTAGGCGTCACTCCCCCTTCAGCACGCCCGATTTCACCAGCGCCTTCAGCTTGGCTTCCTCGTCGTGCATGAAGCGATCGAATTCGGCGACGCTCATGGGACGCACTTCAGAGCCCAGCTCCACGAGCCTCCTCTTCACGGCCGCATCCGCGAGCGCCTTATTCAGTGTCGCGTTGAGCGCCTGCACCACTTCCGGCGGCGTCCTGGCCGGGGCGAGGAGCCCGCTCGGCGTGACCGCCTCGAAATCGCGCAGGCCCTCCTCGCGCATCGTGGGAACCTGCGCGAGGTCGGCGACGCGCGAGCGGGTGAGCACTGCGATCGCGCGCAGCTTGCCGCCCTGGATCTGCGGCAAGGAGCTCGATGTCTGGTCCACCATCGAATCGATCTGCCCGCCCATGAGGTCGATCAAAGCAGGCCCAGAGCCCTTGTACGGCACGATATTGAAATCGACCTTGAGCGAGTCCTGGAGCTGGAGGATCGCGATGTGGTTGGTGGTGCCGTTGCCGGAATGGCCGATCGTCACCTTGCCGGGATTCGCCCGGACGTACGCGAGGTACGACTTGAAGTCCCTGTGCGGGCTCGCCGCCGGCACCTCGAGCACCAGCGGCGTGACCGCCATGAGGCCCACGGGTGCGAAGCTCGCGAGGTCGTACGGCGCGTTGGCGATGAGAAGGGGGCTTACGATGGTGGTCGCGGTCGTGCCCGCCACCAGGGTGTAGCCGTCGGGCGCCGACTTCGCCACCGCGTCGCTGCCGAGCGCGCCGCCCGCCCCCGCGCGGTTCTCCACGATGAACGGCTGGCCGAGGGTCTTCGCCATGGACTCGGCGACGAGCCGCGCCGTGACGTCGAGGTTTCCCCCGGGCGCGAACGGAACGATGATCTTCACCGGTCGGCTGGGATAGGTGTCGCCGAGGGATTCGCGCGGCAGGAGCGAGGCGAGCGTGGCAAGGGCGATTGCGGCGATGAGCTTCATGGTTTCCTTCCTAGAGTTTCCAGCCGAGCCACTCGCATACCCCGCGGCCCATGATCCATTCCTTGTCCTCCCCGCTGAGCCAGGGGATCTCTTCGGTGAACATGGTGACGGCCTCGCGATAGGTGCAGGGAAGCCGCGAGAGGTCGGTGCCCCAGAACATGCGCCGCGGGCCGAACGCGTCGTACACGCGCCGGATGTACGGATGCATCCAGCGATAGGGATAGGCGTCGCCTGTGTAGCAGGGCAGAGCGCTCGCCTTGACGGCGACGTTCGGAAGCCGCGCGAGAGCGATGAGGTTGGCGAGCCCGCGGAAAGCATGGGAATCCTTCTCGCCATTCACGAGGCCGAGATGGTCGATCACGAGCTGCAGGCCCGGATGGCGCCGCGCGACCGCCTCCATGCGGTCCATGTGCTCGTGGTGGATGAGCACCATCGCCGGGATGCGGGCCTCCTCGAGCGCGCCCCACACCCACTCGAAGTGGCCGTCGAGGAACGGCTGCCTGAGGAGCGGGGTGTGGAACGAGAAGC
>JBDTXQ010000424.1:0-2963 GCA_040006115.1 Usitatibacter sp. | reverse complement strand
GCGCTCGGCGGTGCAGTTGCACGCGCGCGCAGCGACCCAATCTCTTCATCAAGATTCCCGGCACTCGCGCCGGCGTCGCCGCGATCGAGGAGTCGATCTTCCGGGGCGTCCCGGTCAACGTGACGCTCCTCTTCTCGCGCGAGCAGTACGTCGCCGCCGCCGAGGCGTACCTGCGCGGCATCGAGCGGCGCATCGCGGCGGGCCTCGATCCGCGAGTCGCGTCGGTGGCCTCGATCTTCGTGAGCCGCTGGGACGTCGCCGTGAAGGACAAGGTGCCCACCGAGCTTCGCAATCGGCTCGGGATCGCCATCGCCGCGCGCACCTACCAGGCCTATCGCGGGCTTCTCGCATCGCCTCGCTGGAAAAAGCTCGAAAGCTCGGGGGCGCGGCCGCAACGCCTGCTGTGGGCGAGCACCGGCACCAAGGACCCCGCGGCGCGCGACGTCCTGTATATCGAGGCGCTCGCCGCGCCGGATACGATCGACACAATTCCCGAGAAGACGCTTCTCGCATTCGCCGATCACGGGAAGGCGGGAAGCCCCATGGCGATCGACGGCGGCGGCGCGGAGGAAGAGATTGGCAGGTTCGCGGCGGCCGGAATCGACGTCGACGCCCTCGCGGCGCAACTGCAGCGCGAGGGCGCCGAATCGTTCGCCAAGTCGTGGGCCGACCTCATGGAGCGCATCGCTTCGAAGGGCCGGGAGCTCGCCAAGGCTTGAGCGGCGCAGGCCGCGCTCACTCCTTCTTGATGGCGTGCCCGCCGAACTCATTGCGCATCGCGGCGAGGAGCTTGTCCGAGTAGGAGTCGGCGTCGCGCGAGCGCAGCCGCTCCAGGAGCGAGAGCGTGATGACTGGCGCGGGCACATTCAAATCGATTGCCTCGGCCACGGTCCAGCGTCCTTCGCCCGAGTCCTCCACGTAGGGCGCGATGCCCTTCATCCCGGGGTTCTTCTCCAGTGCCGCCGCAGTGAGGTCGAGGAGCCACGAGCGCACCACGCTTCCCTGCCGCCAGATCTCCGCCACCTGGTGCAGGTCGAGCCCCATGTCGGCCTTGTGCTCCATGATCGAGAAGCCTTCGGCGTAGGCCTGCATCATTCCGTACTCGATGCCGTTGTGGACCATCTTGGTGAAGTGGCCGGCGCCCGCGGGGCCCACGTGGCCCCAGCCCCGATCCCGCGCCGGCGCAAGCGTCTCGAAGATCGGGCGCAGCCGCTCGACGGCCTGGGCATCGCCTCCCACCATGAGGCAGTAGCCTTCGGCGAGGCCCCACACGCCGCCGCTCGTCCCGCAATCGACGTAGCGGATGCCCTTCGCACCGAACATCGCCGCGCGCCGCATCGTGTCCTTGTAATTGGAGTTGCCGCCGTCGACGACGATGTCGGCGGGCGCGAGGAGTGTCATCAGCGCGGCGAGCGTGCTTTCCGTGATTTCCCCCGCGGGCACCATCAACCAAACGGCCCGCGGCGCCGGCAGCTTCGCGACGATCGCCGCGAGCGATTCGGCGGGATCGGCTCCGTTGGCGCGTGCGCCTTCCCGCGCCTCGGTCTTCGGGTCGAATGCGACGATCCCATGCCCGCCGCGCATCAGGCGCTGCGCCATGTTGGCGCCCATCCGTCCCAGGCCGATCATGCCGATTTGCATGGCGCTACTTCGGCTTGAACGACTTGTGCTGCCTGAGTGCGGCGGCGCTCGCCGTGGCGAGGCTGCAGCTGCGCGAAAGACGATCGAACATGGTTGGCTCCTCGCGGTGTCGGCTGAGCGGGAATTCTAGATCAGAAGCGCTCGACCCAAGGCCGCAGCTCGATCTCCCAGGTCCATGCGCTGCGCGGCTGGCGCAACACGTGCAGGTAGGTGTCGGCGATGGCGTCGGGGTCGAGCATCGAGTCGGGCTTTTCCGGCGCCTCGGCCCGTCCGGGGTTGCGGATCGCGCCGTCGATCACGAAATGCGCGACATGGATTCCTTGCGGGGCGAGCTCGCGCGCCATGCTTTGTGCGAGCCCGCGCAGCGCGAACTTGCCCATCGCGAACGGCGCCGACTGCGCGTAGCCCTTGACGCTCGCGGAGGCGCCGGTGAAGAGCACCGCGCCGTGGCCTTTGGGAAGCATGCGCCGGACGGCCTGCTGCGCGACCAGGAACGCCCCGAACGCGGTCACCGCGATGGCCCGCTCGACATCGGCGGCGGCGAGGTCGGCGAACGGGCCGCGTGCCCTCGAGCTCGCGTTGTAGACGACGACATCGGGTGAGCCCAGGCGACTTTGCATCTCATCGAAGAGGCGCGTCACCTGGCCGGGGTCGCTCGCATCGCAGGCGAAGACTTCGGCGCCGGTTTCGGCGCGCAGGGGAGCGAGTTTCTCGACGTCGCGCGCGGCCAGCGCGACGCGCATGCCTTCCGCGGTGAAGCGCCGCGCGAGCGAGGCGCTCAGGCCTGCACCGGCGCCGACGATCAGGGCGGTCTTGTGGGTCGGGGTTTTCGCAGCCAATTTTCGCTCAGGGCTTCACGGAGCTGGTAATGGTAGCCCGCATCGCCAGACTCGTGCTCGTCGACCCGTGGAGCGCGTTTGCCGAATCCTGTCAGGAAGCTGTCGCGCGCTCGTCTAACCGCAATTGCCCTACGATCCCAGCCTCGCCCTGACCTCCTTCCGCGCGCGATGAACCGCGACCCAGAGATTACCGGGCGACATTCCGAGGCGCTCGCAAACCTCCCCTGTCTCGTATCCTTCCAGCTCGCAGAGGACGTAGGCGCGCGCGTTTCGCTGTGGCACCCGCTCGAGGGCACGGCCGACGGCGGCGAGCGTCTGGCGCGCCGCGACGATTCGGGCGGGATCCCCGCGAAGGTCGATTTCTTCGCGCGGATCTTGCGCCGATCCCGGCTCGACGGCCTCGTCCAGGTCATGTGGGTGGCAGGGCGGGGAAATGTGCTGGCGATTGCGCGCCACCGCACGGATGTGGTCGGTGATCTTGTG
>JBDTXQ010000423.1:0-2964 GCA_040006115.1 Usitatibacter sp. | reverse complement strand
GGTTGGTGGAGCCGTGGCACTTGGCCGAGATGTTGGTGACGCCCATCACCTCGAACACCGCGCGCATCGCGCCGCCCGCCTTGATGCCGTTGCCTTCCTGCGCGGGCTTCATCATCACGCGTGTGGCGCCGTGCTGGCCGAGCACCTCGTGGTGGATGGTCCCGCTCTTCAGCGAGATCTTCACCATGTTGCGGCGCGCCTGCTCCATCGCCTTCTGGACCGCGACCGGCACTTCGCGCGCCTTGCCCTTGCCCATGCCGATCGAGCCGTCGCCGTCGCCGACCACGGTCAACGCCGCGAAGCCGAGGATGCGCCCGCCCTTCACCACCTTGGTGACGCGGTTCACCGAGATCATCTTCTCCCGCAGGCCGTCACTACGCTCGTCGGAGCCCTGGTTTCTCTGGTCGTTTCTAGCCATGTGTCGTCCTTAGAACTTGAGGCCGCCCTCGCGGGCCGCCTCCGCCAGCGCTTTCACGCGGCCGTGATAGCTGAAGCCCGCGCGATCGAAAGCCACCTCGGTGACCCCCGCCGCCTTGGCCTTTTCGGCGATGCGCTTGCCCACCTCGGCCGCCGCTTCCTTCTTCGCGCCGTTGGGGTGCGAGGAGCGCACGTCCTTCTCGAGCGACGAGGCCGAGGCGAGCACCTTGCCGCCGGTGGCGTCGATCACCTGCGCGTAGATATGCAGGTTGGTGCGATGCACCATGAGGCGCACCGCGCTCTGCCGGGCAATGCGCACGCGCGTCTTGGCGGCGCGGCGGTTTCTCGATGCTTTCTTGTCCATGTCCTTAGCTCCGCTGCTCGAGGAGTTGAGCGGCAACTTGTTGTCCGCTCCAACGATCGCCGTGATGTCTCATACCGGGCAATTTCATTTACTTCTTCTTCGTCTCTTTGAGGGTCACCACTTCACCCGTGTAGCGCACGCCCTTGCCCTTGTACGGCTCGGGCGGCTTGTACGCACGGATCTCGGCGGCGACCTGGCCGACCTGCTGGCGATCGACGCCCTTGATGACGATTTCAGTCTGCGTCGGGGTCTCCGCCTTGACGCCGTTCGGGAGCGCGTGCACCACCGGGTGCGAGAACCCGAGCGACAGGTTCACCTTGTTGCCCTGCGCCTGCGCGCGGTAGCCGACGCCCACCAGGGTCAGCTTCTTCTCGAAGCCCTGCTTCACGCCGTGCACCATGTTGGCGACGATGTTGCGCATGGTTCCGGAGAGTGCGTTGGCCTGCTTCGACTCGTCGGCGGCGGCGAACGTGACCTTGTCGCCGTCCTTCTTCACGACGACCTGCGAAGCGATCGCCTGCTTCAGGGTGCCGAGCGGGCCTTTCACGGTGAGCTCGGCATTGCCGATGGTGACCTCGACCTTCTCGGGGATCACGACGGGATACTTTGCGATTCGGGACATGGGGCCGTTCCTTTAGACCACGATGCAGAGCACTTCGCCGCCTACGCCGGTCTCGCGCGCGCGCCGGTCGGTCATCACGCCGCGCGAAGTCGACACGATGGCGATGCCCAGGCCGTTCATCACCGGCGGGATGTCCTCGCGGCCCTTGTAGATGCGCAGCCCGGGACGCGAGACGCGCTCGATCTTCTCGATCACGGGCTTGCCCGCGTAGTACTTGAGGCCGATCTCGATCATGGGCTTGCCGTCGAGGTCGCGCGTGGCGAAGTCCTCGATGTAGCCCTCGTCCTTCAACACCTGCGCGATCGCGCTCTTCACCTTCGATGCCGGCATCACGACGCTCACCTTCTCGGTGGCTTGCGCGTTGCGGATGCGCGTCAGCATGTCGGCGATGGGGTCACTCATGCTCATATATGTGCTCCTACCAGCTCGCCTTGATCATTCCCGGGATCTCGCCACGCATGGCGAACTCGCGGATCTTGTTGCGCCCCAGACCGAACTTGCGGAAGGTGCCGCGCGGGCGTCCGGTCATGGCGCAGCGGTTGCGCAGGCGCACCGGGGAGGCGTTGCGCGGCAGCGACTGCAGCTTCGAGCGCGCCTCTTCCTTCGCGTCTTCCGTCGCCTTGGAATCCTCGATGATCGAGAGGAGCTGCTTCCTCTTCTCGGCGAATTTCTTCACGGTCGCGCGGCGCTTGGCCTCGCGGTTGATGACGGCAAGCTTGGCCATTACGCGGCCCTCTCAGTCCTGAACGGGAACTTGAACGCGGCGAGAAGAGCCTTCGCCTCCTCGTCCGATTTCGCGCTCGTGGTGATGGAGATGTTCAAACCCCGGAGCGCGTCGATCTTGTCGTACTCGATCTCCGGGAAGATGATCTGTTCCTTGATGCCCATGTTGTAGTTGCCGCGCCCGTCGAAGGCGCGCGCGCCGATACCGCGGAAGTCGCGCACGCGCGGCAGCGCGATCGTGACCAGGCGGTCGAGGAACTCGTACATGCGCCGGTTGCGCAGCGTCACCATCACCCCGACGGGGTAGCCGTCGCGGATCTTGAACGCGGCCACCGACTTCTTCGACTTGGTGACGACCGGCTTCTGGCCGGCGATCTTCTGCATGTCGCCGGAAGCGTGCTCGAGAACCTTCTTGTCGGCCACCGCCTCGCCCACGCCCATGTTGAGCGTGATCTTCTTGATGCGCGGCACCTGCATCGAGGTCTTGTAGCCGAACTGCTTCATGAGCGCCGGGACGATCGACTCGCGGAACTGCACCTGGAGGCGCGGCGGCTGGGTCGGCGCGGCTTCCTTCTGCGCCGGCTTCGCGGGCTTCGCGTCCTTGGGCTTCTTCGCTTCCTTGGCGGGCTTGGCGTCGAGCGCCGCGGGCTTGCCCGCGGGCTTCCCATCCTTCGCGCCCTTCGCGCCCTTCACGTCCTTGTCGGTCTTGTCTTTAGCCATGACTATCGCCTCAAACGTCCACGACTTCGCCGTTGGACTTGAAGAAGCGCACCTTGCGGGCGGGGTTGGCGCCCTGCGCTTCCAGGAACTTGAATCCGACGCGGTCGCCCTTGCCGGT
>JBDTXQ010000422.1:0-2984 GCA_040006115.1 Usitatibacter sp. | reverse complement strand
TCGAACGCGCCGTACGCGTCGGACGACAGCACCTCCGCCCACTTGTAGCTGTAGTAGCCCGCCGCGTAACCGCCGGCAAAGATGTGCGAGAACTGGTTGGGGAAGCGGTTATATGCGGGCGAGGGCACGACTGCCACGCGCGCGCGCACCTCGTCCAGGAGCTTCAGCATGTCGCCGCGCGCCGGGTCGAAATCGAAGTGAAGGTGCATGTCGAAGAGCGCGAACTCGAGCTGGCGCACGAACTGCATTCCGCTCTGGAAGTTCTTCGCCGCGACCATGCGGTCGAAGAGAGCGCGCGGGATGCGCTCGCCGGTGTCCACGTGCCGCGTCATCGGCGCGACCACGTCCCACTCCCAGCAGAAATTCTCCATGAACTGGCTCGGCAGCTCGACCGCGTCCCACTCGACACCGTTGATGCCGGTCACGCCGAGCTCGTCGACCTGGGTGAGGAGCTGGTGCAGGCCGTGGCCGAACTCGTGGAAGAGGGTGTTCACCTCGTTGTGCGTGAATAGCGCGGGCTTGCCGCCCACGGGCGCGGAGAAGTTGCAGGTGAGGAAGGCGACCGGCGTCTGCACGCGGTTGCCGCGCCGCCGGCGGTTGATGGCATCGTCCATCCACGCCCCGCCGCGCTTCGATTCGCGCGCGTAGAGGTCGAGGTAGAACTGCCCGACGCGGGCGCGCGTCGCGTCGCTGATCTCGAAGAAGCGCACCGTGGGATGCCAGGCCTCGGCCTCGGCTCCGTGGATCTTCACGTTGTAGATCGTCTCGACCACGCGGAACATCCCGGCGAGCACCTCGTCCTCGGGGAAGTACTGCTTCACCTCCTGGTCAGAGAACGAGTAGCGATTCTGGCGCAGCTTCTCGCTCACGTAGGCCACGTCGCAGGCGCGCAGGTCCGCCATGCCGAGCGACTCGCGCGCGAATTGCCGCGCCTCCGCCATATCGCGCTCGGCGAACGGCTTGGAGCGGGCGGCGAGATCCTCGAGGAATCCCAGGGCCTCGCGCGGCGAGGCCGCCATCTTGGTGGCGAGCGAGAGGTCGGCGTAGGAGGCGAACCCGAGGAGCTTCGCCGCCTCGGCGCGCAACTCGAGCAGGCGCTTAATGTTCGCGCTGTTGTCCCATTCGGGCTTGCCGAACTCGGAGGCGCGCGTCACGTACGCGCGATACACGCGCTCGCGCAGCCCCGCGTGGTCGGCGTACTGCATGACGGGCAGGTAGCACGGCATGTGCAGGGTGAGCTTCCAGCCGTCCTTCCCCTCCTTGTCGGCGGCCGCGCGCGCCGTGTCGCGCACGTCCTGGGGGATGCCGGAAAGCTCGCTCTCGTCAGTCACATGGAGCGCGAAATCGTTGGTCGCGTCGAGCACGTTGTCCTGGAAGCGCGAGCCCACGCGCGCGAGCTCTTCCTGGATTTCGAGGAAGCGCGCCTTTTCCGGCGGCGGCAGCTCCGCGCCGCCCAGGCGGAAGTCGCGCAGCTCGTTCTCCACGTGGCGCTTCCTCGCCGGGGCGAAAGAAGCGAATGCGCCGGAGGCGGCGAGCGCATTGAAGCCCGCGTGCAGCCGCTGGTCCTGCCCCTGCTCGGAGAAGTATTGCGTCACTTTCGGCAGCGCCGCGTTGTAGGCGTCGCGCAGCTCCGGGGAATTCACGACGGCGTTCAGGTGGCTCACCTGCGCCCAGGCGCGCGCGAGCTTCTCGTTGGCGTCGTCGAGGGGCTCGACGAAGTTCTCCCAGGTGGGCGCGACGTCGAGCGCGGCGAGGCGCTCGACGGTGCCGCGGCCGCCGACGATCAGCGCGTCGATCGCGGGCGCGATGTGTTCCGCGCGCACCGAGGCAAAGCGCGGTAGCCTGGAAAAGTCTAGGAGGGGATTGTCCATGGAGGTCTCCGTGATGCGTCGATGCGTGGAAGGGGCCTTCAGGCGGCGTGGACGGTGCGCCCGCCAAGCAGCGTGCGCACCACCCGGCCGGTGAGCTCGAGGCCCTGGAACGGCGTGTTCTTGCCCTGGCTCGCGAGCGCCGCGGGGGTCACCACCCACGAGCGCGCGGGGTCGAAGAGGCAGATGTCGGCGCGAGCGCCGACCTCGATCGTCCCCGCGCGAACGCCAAGCACCCGCGCGGCGCGGAACGTGACGGCGGCGAGGGACTGCAGCGGCGCCAACCCCGCCTCCCTACCCCATTGGAGCGTGAGCGGCAGGAGGAGTTCGAGGCCGGTTGCTCCTGGCTCGGCCTCGGCGAACGGCACCTGCTTCGCGTCGTCGTCCACCGGCGTGTGGTCGGAGCAAACGGCGTCGATCGTGCCCTCGGCGAGCGCGCGGCGCAGCGCGTCGCGATCGGACGGATCGCGCAGCGGCGGGGAAAGGTGGCACTGCGCGTCGAAGTCGCCGATGTCGCGGTCGCTCAGGTGCAGGTGATGAACGCCCACGTCGCAGGTGAGGGTCGCCCCGGAGGCCTTGGCCTCACGGACGAGCGCCACGCCCGCCGCGCTGGAGAGGCGCGCCACGTGAACGCGCGCGTTCGTCGCCGCCATGAGCTCGATGATGGTGCGAAGCGCGATGGTCTCGGCGATCACCGGGATCGCAGCGAGCCCAAGGCGCGTAGCGACTTCGCCTTCGTGCGCGACGCCGTCCACGGCGAGGTGGGCGTCCTGCGGGCGCAGCCATACCGTGAAGCCGAAGGTCGAAGCGTAGCGCATGGCCTGCAGCAACGTGGCCGGATCGGGCAGCGCGGCGTTGCCCTGGAAGAAGCCCACGCAACCCGCCTCGGCGAGCTCCGCCATCTCCGCCAGCCTCTCGCCCTTCAGGCCCACAGTGAGCGCGCCCAGCGGATGCACGCGCGCGAGATCGAGGCTCGCCGCGCGGCGCGTGAGCATTTCCACCAGCCCCGGCTCGTCGAGCGGCGGATCGGTATCGGGCGGGCATGCAAGAGTCGTCACGCCGCCCGCGGCGGCGGCACGCAACTCGGATTCTAGGGTCGCCTTGTATTCGAAGCCG
>JBDTXQ010000421.1:0-2996 GCA_040006115.1 Usitatibacter sp. | reverse complement strand
CCGTCGCCATGATCGGCATCGAGCCCCAGCCCGAAGCGAACACGTGCATGCCATCGAACAAGCGACGCGCGCCCGCCATGTTGAAGCCGCGCAGCAGGAACGACTTGAGGAAGCGCCCGCTCTGCGACTTGCCGCTTGCGAACGTGCGCACGATGCCGCCCTTCAGCGGGTTCGCGGTGCCCGCCGCGTCGGCATTGCCGTGCGCGAGGAAGTCGGCGGTATCGCGCACGATCGCGAAGCCCACGCCTTCCACGTAGCGGGTCTTGCCCTCGGCGTCGACGAAGCTTGGCAGCTCCGCGCCCTTGCCGAGCTCCCACGACACCTCGGCGAGGCTGAATCCGTGGTCCTGCAGGAATCCGGTCCCCTGCTCGAGCGTGCCGGCCGAGAACGGCTCGTCGCGCGGAGCGTTGTAGAGCGCGAGGGCGTAGGCGTTGCCGCGGTTGGGAACGTCCAGCAGCAGCGCGCCGTTTCCGCGCACGGGCTGCGACGGCATGATCAGGATCACGCGAGCCGCGTATTCCACCTTGCCGCGCGCGTTCGTCTGCGCCTTGTCGAGGCCCGGGATGGGCTCCTGCGGCGAGATCTCGCCGTGGACCGTTCCTTTCCAGATCACGAACTCGCCTGTTTGGAACGACCCGTACGGCTGCTTCGAGACGATCTCGAGGCGGGTGAGCTCCGCGCGCGCGGGAATGAATGCGGTGAGGAGCAGGGCGGCGCAAGCCGCGGCGAAGGTCGTGAATGAATTGGGCATGGTGGTGGCTCGTTCGGGCGAGGGGGAGGAGGGCGGGATCCGTGGGCTATCGTACAGAAGGCAGTCTAGCGCGGGCGTAGACTGGAACATGCGCGGGAAATTTCGATCCTGCAAGGGCACGGAGATGCGTAAGTCGATGAGCATTGCCATGATCGCGGCGTTCGCCGCTTTCGGCGCCACGGCCGCGCCCCTTACGAAGGAAGAGTACAAGGCGGGCAGGGCGCGAATCGCCGCGCAGGCCCAGGCCGAACGCCAGAAGTGCGGCTCGCGATACGGCAACGCCGCCGATATGTGCGTCGCGCGCGCGCGCGGGGACCAGCGCGTCGCCCGCGCGGAGCTGGAGGCTGCCTACAAGCCCACGCCGCGCAAGAACTACGAGGCTGCCATCGCGAGGGCGCGAGCCGCCGAGGCGATCGCGAAGGAAGAATGCGACGAGAAGGCGCGCGAGATGCGCAAGGCCTGCGTGGGGGAGGCGAAGGCCGTTTTTGCGCGTGCGAAGGTCGAGGCGATGCAGGCGATGACGACGCAAAAATAAAAAGCCCCGTGGCGCTTGCGCGCCGCGGGGCCTGCTGGTTGCACGAGTCGTACGTTACTGCAGCGCGTTCACCGCGTCGACGCGGCCCTTGCCGGTCGCCTCGTCGGCGCCCGGCTTAAGGATGTCGACCGCGCCCTGCTGGATGCGCGCCTTGATCTGCGCCGGCGACGTGCGACCGTACTTGCCGACGATCAGCGCGGCAACGCCCGCCACGTGAGGCGCCGCCATCGAGGTGCCGGCCGCCCACGCATATGAGCTCACTCCGCCGGAGACCGACCGGGGAGCGAAGACCATATCGAAAACCCAGCACGGCCGCGTGATCGGGCCACCCGCGGTAGCCACCGTGCAGAGCTCGTTGGTGGGATAGACGAAGTCTCCTCCGGGCGCGCCGACGTTCACGACCGACTGGCCATAGTTGCTGTACGACGCGAGCCGGTCCGGTCCCGACAACGGATGGGCCGTGAACAGGCCTACGGGCCCGAGCGCGGAGACGGCGGCGCCATTACCGGATTGCGCGGGGATCGACCAGACGTTGCTGTTCAGATCGGTGGCTTCGTTGCCGGCCGCGCTCACCACGAACGTTCCGGCCTGTGTCGCGTGGTTGATGGCGCGGTTGAGCGCTGCAACCAGCGAACCCAACCCGTCGCCGCCCGCATTGGTGCGGCTGAACGTCGCGCCGAGGCTCATGTTGATGACGTCGGCCTGCACCAGCGGGCCCGACGCATACATGATGCCGTTGATGACCCAGGAGAAGGCGCCGCTTCCGTCGGTCGACCGCAGCACCTTCACGTTGACGATCTCCGCCCTGGGGGCCACGCCCTGGATGCCCACGCCGTTGATCGGCGCGGCGATGATTCCGGACACGTGGGAGGCGTGGCTGAAGGCGCCCGGATTCGCGAATGCAAATCCAGGTTCGGTGGGGACGAACGACTTGCTGAGGGCCGTGTTCAGGTTCGCTGCGATATCGATGTGCGTCGGATAGACACCGGTGTCGATGACGGCGACGCGCGCGCGCTTGGCGCCCCAGCCCAGGTCACCCGCATCGTTCGCCACATTGGCGCGGATATGCCGATGCGCCCACTGCAGCGCGTAGCGCGACTCGGGCGCGGAGGTGGTGCTCTCGATCGACGCTTCCTCGATGGCGGCGTCGGTGGCGAGGGGCTCGATCCACTGGATCTCGATGTCCTCGGCGATGCTCTGCACGCGCGCATCAGCCGCGACCACGCTCGCGAACGCGGGGTTGTCGGAATCGGCGAACACCACGCCGATCGCCTCTTGACGGCCCGTAATGACGCCATTGGCGCGCGTCACTGCGCTGTCGAGATTGGCGCTACCCGCGCCCTGGCCCTTGGAAACGATGACATAGCTCGCGGACGACGCTGGCAGAGCGGCGCCCAGCAACGCGACGGCGGCCGTGGCTGTTGCCCAAGAAGGCATCTTGAATCGATTCATGATGGGGTGATCCTTTCTAAGTTTTGACTGCGGAAGTTACTTTCGTGCCGTCGAATCGCGGACAGCGTGCGCGTCTCCTCTCGACGCCAGGGCGCACTGAACCTCGGTCCGCGTGCTCCAAACGGACTGGGTCGGCGTCGGTTCAGACTTTGATTTCGCCGCGACTCAGGAGTTAAGTGACGGCGAGGGGGGCGCTGCGGCGCTGGACGGCGCGAACGCCGCGACCAGGGTGGGAAGGTTCTTCAATGACATCTCCAG
>JBDTXQ010000420.1:0-3003 GCA_040006115.1 Usitatibacter sp. | reverse complement strand
GTCAACAGGGCGAACCCCAGCGGTTCGCCCTTTTTGTTAGAAAGTCGCCGCCATGCTTCAGAACTTCCGCGATTTCGCGAACAAGAGGATCGTGCGGATCTTCTTCGCGCTGTTCCTGGTGATCCCCTTCGGCCTCTTCGGGATCGACTACTACTTCAAGGCTCCGGTGGGCGGCGACACGATTGCGTCGGTGGGCTCCCAGCGCATCGGCCAGGGCGAGTTCGACAGCGCGATCCGCCAGCAGGCCGAGGTCTACCGCCAGCAGTTTCGCGGCCAGTTCGACGCCTCGCTCATGGACAATCCGGAGGTGCGCCGCGCGGTGCTCGACCGCCTGGTGAACGAAAAGCTGGTGGGGATCGGCGCCGAGCGCGCCGGCATCCGCATGGGCGACAAGGAGCTCGCGGAGCGCATCGCCTCCGAGCCTTTCTTCCAGGTCGACGGGCGCTTCGACAAGAGCCGCTACGAGACCCTCGCCAAGTCGCAGAACCTCACCACCGTAGGCCTGGACGAGCGCCTGCGCGCGGATTACCGCCAGCGCCAGTTCCGCGACTCGATCGCCGAGACCGCGTTCGTGCCACGCGCGACGCTGGACAGCTTCATCCGCCTGTCCGAGCAGACGCGCGAGGTGAGCGTGGTGAACCTCGCGCCCGACGCGTACCTCGCCAAGGTGAAGATCACGCCCGAGCAGGTGAAGGGCTATTACGATTCCCACGCCGCGGAATTCACCACGCCCGAGCGGGCCCGCCTCGAGTACGTCGAGATGTCCCTCGACGCCGTGGCCGCGAAGACCACGGTCAAGCCCGAGGACGTGAAGACCGTTTACGACGAGGAGGTGAAGGCGGGCAAGCACGGCCAGAAGGAAGAGCGCCGCGCGAGCCACATCCTGGTCGCCGCGCCGGCCGACGGCAAGGAAGCCGACCGCAAGGCCGCCGAGGCCAAGGCGAAGGACGTCGCGGAACGCGTGCGCAAGAACCCGGCGAGCTTCGCCGAAGTCGCGAAGAAGGAGTCGCAGGATCCGGGGTCCGCAGTGCAGGGCGGCGACCTCGGCTTCTTCGGTCGGGCGGCGATGGTGAAGCCCTTCGAGGACGCGGTGTTCGCGGCGAAGAAGAACGAGATCGTGGGGCCCGTGGCCACCGACTTCGGCTACCACGTGATCCGCGTGACCGACATCAAGCCCGCGAAAGTGCGCTCGATCGCCGACGCGTCGCCGGAGATCGAGGCCAACCTCAAGAAGCAGGGCGCGGCGCGCGGCTTCGCCAGCTCCGCCGAGGAATTCTCCAACCTGGTGTACGAGCAGTCGACGAGCCTCAAGCCCGCCGCCGAGAAGATGAACCTCGCGGTGCAGGTCTCGCCCTGGATCACCAAGGGCGTGCCCGGCGTGCCCATCCTCAACAACCCGAAGCTGCAGGCGGAGATCTTTTCTGACAACGCGATCAAGGCCAAGCGCAACACGGCGGCCGTCGAAGTCGCGCCCAACGTGCTCGTCGCCGCGCGCGTGCTCGAGCACAAGCCCGCGGAGCTGCGTCCGCTCGAATCGGTGAAGGCCGACATCGAGCGTCGCCTGCGGCGCGAGGAGGCGCTCAAGCTCGCCAAGGCGGACGGCGAGGCGAAGCTGAAGGAGCTGCAGGCCGGCAAGGAAGTGGCGCTCAAATGGCCGGCGGTGCTTGGCGTGAACCGCCAGAAGCCCGGCGGGCTCCCGCCCGCCGTGATCGACAAGGTGTTCCGCGCCGAGGCGAAGAAGCTGCCGGCGTACGCCGGCGTGGAGACTCCCGCGGGATTCGCGCTGGTACAGGTCTCGAAGGTGATCGAGCTCGAGAAGGTCGACGACAAGCAGCGCGAAGCGCTCGCATCGCGCCTGAAGGACGCGGTCGCCGCGGAGGAGCTCGAGTCGACCCTCTCCAGCCTGCGCAGCCGCGTCGGCGTGAGCGTGCGCAAGGACGCGCTGGAGAAAAAAGCGCAGAACTGAAAAGTCGTGTCAGGTACGACTTTTCAGTCTTCCATCCCAGGCGTCACGTGGCTGAAGCCCGCGTCCACGTAGATGCACTCGCCGGTGATCCCGCTCGAGAGGTCCGAGAGCAGGAACGCGGCGGTGTTGCCGACTTCCTCGGCGCTCACGCCCCGGCGCAGCGGCGCGTTCTTCTCCACGAAGTGCAGGATCTTGGAGAAGCCGGCGATGCCCGCCGCGGCGAGCGTCTTGATCGGCCCCGCGGAGATCGCGTTCACGCGGATGCCGGAAGGACCGAGGCTCGAGGCGAGGTAGCGCACCGCTGCTTCCAGGCTCGCCTTGGCAAGGCCCATCACGTTGTAGTTGGGAATCGCGCGCACCGCCCCCAGGTAGGAAAGGGTCACGATCGCCGCCGGGCGACCCTGCATCATGGGCGCCGCCGCCTTGGCGAGCGCGGCGAGGCTGTAGCTGGAGACGTCGTGCGCAACCCGGAAGGCTTCGCGCGAGACGCTCTCGTGGAAGCCGCCCTTCAGCGCCTCGCGCGGGGCGAACGCGATCGCGTGCACCAGCCCCTCGAGGCCATCCCAGCTGCGCCCCAGCTCCGCGAAGAGCGCCTCGATCTGCGCATCCTCCGCCACGTCGCACGGGAACACGAGGTCGGTGCCGAATTCGCCCGCAAGCCCGGCCACGCGCTCGCGCACGCCCTCGCCCTGGTAGGTGAAAGCGAGCTGGGCGCCCTCGCGCGCGCATGCCTTGGCGATGCCGTAGGCGATGGACCGGTTGGAGAGCATCCCGGTGATGAGGATGCGCCGGCCTTGCAGGAAGCCCATTTCGTCGTTCCTTCCCCGTAGAATTGCGGCAATTTATGGTTACAGACGGGGTCGAAGTGTATCGCATAATCCAGCGTCGGCCCCTGCAGGAGAGTCACGTGAGATGTGTTGCGAAGCACGCCGCCGCGGCCGCCCTGGCCGCCACGCTGGCGCTGCTCGCCGCGGGCGCGGAGAAGGTGCTGCGCTATGCGTTCCCGATCGCCGAGACCGGCTTCGATCCCGCCGAGC
>JBDTXQ010000419.1:0-3005 GCA_040006115.1 Usitatibacter sp. | reverse complement strand
CCACCTGCACGATCACGTCGTACTGCTCGCCGTCCTTCTTGAAGCGCGTCACCTGGCGCCCGCCCAGCATCGTCTCCAGCGTGCGGCCGACCACTTCCACCGAGGCGCCCACGTCGCTGATCTTCTCGCGGTTCACCGTCACCTTGAGCTCGGGCTTGTCGAGGCGAAGGTCGGAATCGATGTTCTGCAGCCCGGGATTCTTCGAGGCTTCCGCGATCATCACGTCGACGTACTTCTGTAGTACCTCGAAGGGCGCCTGCGTCATGATCACGAATTCCACCGGGCGCGAGCGCGGCGATTGCCCCAGGGAAGGCGGATTGGTCGGGAATGCGCGCACGCCCGGAATCGCCTGGAACTTCGGCATGAGGGAAGTCGTGATTTCCTGCTGCTTGCGCGTGCGCTGGTCCCACGGCTTTAGGCGCCCGATGGCGATGCCGTCGGCCACCGTCGGGAAGCCCGCGAGCGCGTTGAACGCCTGCGCCTCTGGAACGCCACGGTAGATGTCCTCGAGCTTCTTCAGGTTCTCGGCGGTGTATCGCACCGTGGAGCCTTCCGGCGCGCTCACGAAGCCGAAGATCACGCCGCGGTCCTCGGTGGGCGAGAGCTCCTGGCGAAGCACCAGGCCGAGGACGATGCTGCTGGAACCGATCAGCACCGCGACCAGCACCACCCAGATGCGGTGGTGCAGCGCCCAGTCGAGGGCGCCCTTGTAGCGCGCGATGAGCGCCACGAACCAGCGCTCCGTGACCTCGTAGACGCGGCTGTGCTTGGTCTCGTGCTTGAGGAGCTTGGAGCACATCATCGGCGAGAGCGTGAGCGCGACGAAGCCCGACACCAGCACGGCGCCCGCGAGGGCGAGGGCGAACTCGATGAAAAGCCGCCCGGTGCGCCCGGTCTGGAACGAGAGTGGCGCGAACACGGCGGCCAGCGTGATAGTCATCGCGATCACCGCGAAGGCGATCTCGCGGGCGCCCAGCATTGCGGCGTCCAGGCGCGGCATGCCGGCCTCGAGGTGCCGGTAGATGTTCTCGAGCACCACGATCGAGTCGTCCACCACGAGCCCGATGGCGAGCACCATGGCGAGGAGCGTCAGCGTGTTCACGCTGAAACCCATGATGTACATGAAGGTGAAGGCGCCGATGAGCGACACCGGGATCGTCACCAGCGGGATCAGCGTCGCGCGGAAGTTGCGCAGGAAGAGGAAGATCACCAGGGCCACCAGCAGGATCGCCTCGACGATCGTGTGGAACACGCTCTTGATCGACTCGTCGATGAACACCGAGGAGTCGTAGACCACCTCGATCTTCATGCCCTTCAGGCTCGCGTTGATCTGCGCGATCTCCTTCCTCACCGCCTTCGACAAGTCGAGAGGATTGGCCACCGCCTGCTTGATGACGCCCATGGTGACCGCGGTGGTGCCCATGTAGCGGGTGACCACGCGCTCGTCGAGCGGCGCCACCTCGACGCGGCCGATGTCGCGCACGCGCACCGGGTAGCCGGCGACGTCGCGCACCACGATCGCCTCGAATTGCTCGGGGGTCGAGAGGTCGGTCTGGGAAAGGACCGAGAACTCGCGTTTCTCGCTCTCGATGCGCCCGGCGGGAATCTCGACGTTCTGGCGGCGCAGCGCATCCTCGACGTCGGCGGGCGTCAGCCGGTAGCCGGCGAGCTTGCCGCTGTCCAGCCAGATGCGCATCGTGATCTTGCGCTCGCCGAAGATGCGCACGTCCGCCGCCCCGGGCAGCGTCGACAGGCGCGGCTTCATGTACCGGGTCACGTAGTCAGAGACCTCGATCTGCGTCATGTTCGGCGCCGCGATCGCGAGCCACATGATCGGGAAGGAGTCGGCCTCGACCTTGGCGATCACCGGCTCGTCCGCCGCCTGGGGAAGCTTGGCGCGCACGCGCGCCACCTTGTCGCGCACGTCGGCCGCGGCCGAGTCCGGGTCGCGCGAGAGCCTGAAGCGAACCGTGATCTGCGAAGTCTCCGAGCGCGATGTCGAGGTCATCACGTCGACGCCCTCGATGCCGGCGAGCGAATCCTCGAGGATCTTGGTGATCTGCGACTCGACCACCTCGGCGCTCGCGCCCACGTAGCGGGTCTCCACCGTGACCACCGGCTCGTCGATGCGCGGGTACTCGCGCATCGACAGGCGCGAGAACGAGATGAGGCCGACGAGGATCACGAGAGCCGACAGCACGGTCGCGAAGACCGGGCGCCGGATGCAGATCTCGGGAAGGGTCATGTCTTCGGCGCGCGCGCCGCTTCGTCGCTCTTGCCGACGGCGGGCGCGGCCGGCGCGAAGTTGGCGATCGTGACCGGCACGCCCTCGCGCAGCTTGATCACGCCCGCGGTGACGACCACGTCGTCGGGCGTGAGCCCGTTCATCACCTCGACCTTGCCCTCGCGGCGCTGGCCGATTTCGATCTTCTGGCGCGTGGCCTTGCCCTCGACCACCTTGTAGACGTACTTGTCCTCGCCAATCGGGAAGAGCGACTCCTCGGGGACCACGATCGTGTCCTTGTTGCCGCTTGTGAAGAGGCGCACGCGGGCGAACATCCCGGGGCGCAGCTTGCCGTCCTTGTTGGGCACCTGCGCTCGGATCACCACGGCCCGCCCGTTGGCGTCGATGAGCGGGTTGATCGCGACCACCTTGCCGTCATAGGCCTTGTCGGGGAGCGCGTCGAGGGTGATCTGCAGAAGCTGGCCGTCGCGCAGCTGCGAGAGGGCGAGCTCCGGGACGCGGAAATCCACCTTGAGCGGATCGAGCGACTCCAGGTTCACCATGTCCTGGCCTTCCTTCACGTAGTCGCCCACGCTCACCTGGCGCAGCCCGATGGTGCCGGAGAAGGGCGCGCGGATCGAGGTCTTGCCGCTCCGCGCGGCCATGAGCTGGGAGTCGGCCTGGGCGACTTTCCAGTTGTTCTCCGCCTCATCGAGCGCCTGGCTCGAGATGAAGCCCTTGTTGCGCAGGTCGATGGAGCGCTCGTGCTTGGTCTTCGAGA
>JBDTXQ010000418.1:0-3014 GCA_040006115.1 Usitatibacter sp. | reverse complement strand
CGTACATGGAGGCGCACGAGGCCACCACCGACGAGCTGCGCAAGGTGAAGATCCTCCTGCACGCGCAGCTCATGCGCCGCCACCTCGAAGCGCTCGCCAAGAAATCCTACTGGGAGCAATTCCAGCCCACGCCGGAAGTCGTGGTGATGTTCATTCCAGGCGAGGCGTTCTACAGCGCCGCGCTTGAAGCCGACCCGGATCTCCTCGACAGCGGCTTCGGGCAAAACGTGATCATCGCGTCGCCGGCGTCGCTCATGGCGCTTCTGAAAGCGGCTTCATACGGGTGGCGCCAGGAAGCCATCGCCGACAATGCGCGCGAGATCAGCCAGCTCGGCCAGGAGCTCCACGCGCGTCTCGCGGTCATGGCCGACCACCTCACCCGCCTCGGCAAGGGCCTCGGCACCGCCACCGACAGCTACAACGCCGCGATCGCCTCGTTCGAGTCGCGCGTGCTGGTCTCGGCGCGCAAGTTCAAGGATCTCGGGGCCACCTCGCAGGATGCACAGATCATCGAGCTGCGCGCCGTGGAGGGTGGGTTGCGACGCCTGCAGTCGGTGCCCGACAAGACGGAAGAGTAGGGCCGCTCAGCTCCGCTCGCACCTGGCAGGGTCGACGACGCGCTCGTCGTTCTCGAAATTCGCCCTCATGGTGGCGCCCCATTGCTTCCAGTCCGCGTAGATGTCGGTCTTGCCGTCGCCGAAGCGCTCGTACAACCAAACGAAAAAACGCGGCGGCTTGTCTTTCGGCATCCACGACGGGAGCTCGGAACAGAGGTCGGCCACGAGCTTCAGCGCGAGGAACACGCCGAAAAACGCGGCCGCATCGTTCTTCGCGAACGCGGCGACCCACATGCCTAATATGAGCGCCATGTGCACCACCAGGGTCCGTTGCATCAAGGTCTCGGAGCGATGGCGGAGCCAGGCGAAAGGGCGCTCGTTCAGCCGGAACACGTCGACCGCGAAGCCGAACGCCATCATGTTCAGCATGGCGAGGGCCCCCGTCCGCAGGTCCTCGACATCGACCCCACCGGCCGCATCCTTCCATACGACGCCGAGCATCAAGAAGAGAAAAAGGCCGTGCACCAGGAGTAAAGGAATCGAAATCATGAGGAAGCCGGAGAGGAAGGTGAAGCGTCCGGTCTGTGTCGTGCGGGTGCTGCTTGTGACCACAGGAGGTGTGCTCCCCGCCACCGCATCGTGGATGCGTTTCGCCCTTCCATGGCCGGTGCCCTTCGACCTCGCGCGACGCGTGCCGCTCGTCACGGCGAGGCGGCCGCCGCTCATCATGCTGGTGGCGTCGTAATGGCCCTGCTTATGCGTCGCGCGCCGGTGCATGACGACCAATACCGCGGTGATCGGGATGCTGAACGCGCTCTGCAGCCAGTAAAGGACGAACGTCGTGCCGGGTGTCCACTGCTCCTGGGTGAAGCCCCAGATCGGCACCAAGTTCAGGCCGAAGAGCACCAGGATGCGCAGCAGCGCGAGGGGCCATGTGTCGGTCACGGGAATCCTCGTTCGATGACGCGCTCGTCGGCGGCGAGGCTTTCCTTCTCTTCCGCGCGCATTCGCTTCCACTCGGTCTGGATGTCGCCTTCCTCGCCCGCTCGCTTGTAGACCCACCGGATCCAGCGGGGCGGCTCCTTCGGGACCCGCTGCGGAAGCTCTCCGGCGAAGTCGACCAGCAGCTTGAGGGCGAGGAACACTCCGAAGAACGCCGCGTCATGCTGGGAGAGGGCCGCGGCTCCCATGCCGAGCACGATCGTCAGGTGCACCACAAGCACCCTTTGCATCTGGGTCATGGCGCGGTGGCGGATCCAGGCGAAGGGGCGTTGCGCCAGCCTGAACGTGTCGAGCGCGAAGGCGAGGGCCATGATGTTCAGCATGGCCACGGCGCCCGTGCGAAGGTCCTCGTAATCGACGGCGCCGGCGGCATCCTTCCAGATCAATCCCAGTAAGACGGCAAGGAAGATTCCGTGCGCTACCAGGAAGGGAACCGACATCCAGAGGAACCCGTCGAGGAAAGTGGAGGGCTTGGTCACGGCCGGACCGCCGTTCACGCTGATCGTGGTGGTGGCGTTGTAGTGACCCCATTTGTGCGTGGCGCGCCGGTGCATGAAGATGAGCACGGCGGTGATCGGGATGGAGAAGGCGCTTTGCACCCAATAGAGCGCGAGCGTGGTGCCCGGCGACCAGCTCTCCTCGGCGAATCCCCAGATCGGCACGAAGTTCAGGCCCAGAAGCACGAGAAGCCGCAGCAGCACGATGGGCCAGGTGTTCGCCACGCTCAGGATCTCTCGATACCCTGTATCAGCGCACGCGTCATGGCGGCGGTATCGCCTGTGCCGCGGATGTCGCCCGTGCGCGACAACGGATCCGCCAGCGCGGCCGTCATCGCGCGTGACATCGCTCGCCCTGCCGCTACCGCCTCGGGCCGCTTCCGGTCGTGGCCGAGCCATTCGATCAGCATGCGCGTGGACTCGATCATCGCATAGGGATTGGCGATGCCCTTGCCGGCGATGTCGGGCGCCGAGCCGTGGGTCGCCTGCGCCATCGCGAGCCGCGCCTCGCCGATGCAAAGTCCCGGCGCCATGCCCAGGCCGCCGACGAGCCCCGCGGCCTCGTCCGAGAGGATGTCACCGAACATATTGGTGGTGACCACCACGTCGAAGCTCTGCGGATCGCGCACCAGGCGCATCGCCATGGTGTCGACGATCACGTCGTCGGTGTGCACGTCGGGATATTCGGCCGCGGCGCGGCGGCACTCCTCGACGAACATGCCGCAACCCAACTTGAAGACCGTGTCCTTGTGCACGAAGGTCATGTGTTTCCTGCGCTGCCGGGCGAGCTCGAGGGCCACTTTCGCCACCCGGTAGCTCGCGCGCCTCGTGATGACGCGCATCGAGAGCGTCATGTCCGGCGTCGGGCGGAATTCCCCCGAGCCCGCGAACATGTTGCGGTCCGGCTGGAAGCCCTCGTTGTTCTCGCGCACGATGATGAGGTCGATGTCGTCGTGCA
>JBDTXQ010000417.1:0-3027 GCA_040006115.1 Usitatibacter sp. | reverse complement strand
GATCCTTCTTGAAGGACCATGCGCTCCGCCTCGCCGAGGATGTAGATCTTCCGCGCTGCGATGGCCGGCGACATGGCCGCCGACTGCACGATGGCGCGCATGGTGGCGACGTAGATGCCCTCCTCGGGCGCAGGCGGCGCATAGATGCCAGTCGCGGTCCGCTCGCCGATGGCCTCGCGAAAGTCGTCCATGATCCTGCCCGGCGACGCGTCGGAGTCCTTGAGTCGAGGGCGCGGAAAAAACCAATGAATGTCGGGGTGGTTGCCAGCCATCGCATACCGGCAGTGCTGGCACCGACCGCACGGCCGAGGCTCATCGCCATTGCAGAGGAGTCGCTGGCCGAGCCACAGCGCGAGTCGCTGCTTTCCCACGCCCAGTGGCCCGTGCAGCATGAGCGATCCCGGCAACGCATCGCGACGGATGGCATCCGTGAAGCGCGCCCGCAGGACGGCGTGACCGTGAATGGGAAGAAGTGGCACGCTGAGAAGGTTGATCGGTTGGACTCTCGATGGGTAGGGCCACGAGGTCGCGGTCAGGCATGGTTCATGACACATTCATCGTCGACGAATATCACGCGAGGCAGCAAATGGATTCCGGATTGAAGGGGCGCAAGGTCGCGATTCTCGCGACCGATGGTGTTGAGCAGGTGGAGCTGGAAATCCCGCGTCGCGCACTCGATGCCGCCGGGGCGCTGACGCATCTCATCGCGCCGAAGGGCGATTCGATCCAGGCGATGAATCATGACGAGAGCGGGGCGCGCATTCCCGTCGATCGGCTCCTGGCCGACGTGCGGCCAAGTGACTATGACGCGTTGTTGTTGCCGGGTGGCGTGGCGAATCCCGATCGTCTCCGCACCGATGAAAGCGCCGTGCAGTTCGTCCGTGAATTCATGCTCGCCGACAAGCCGGTGGCGGCAATTTGTCACGGGCCCTGGATGCTCGTGGAGGCAGGCGCGGTTGCCGGACGGACGCTGACCTCATGGCCATCGCTGAAGACCGATATTCGGAACGCCGGCGGTGAGTGGGTGGACGAGGTGGTTCGCGTGGACGATCAGCTCATCACCAGCCGGAAGCCGGAGGATTTGCCAAAATTCTGCGCGACGATGATCAAGGAGTTCTCGAGCCGGTTCGAGGAACGGCGCGTAGACTCCGTGGGCGAGCAGAGTTTTCCGGCCAGTGATCCGCCTCCGGGTCCAAGTGCGATCGGCGGGGAAGGCGCGGCGAGGAGCTGAGTGCCGTCGATGTCGGTGGGTCGGCGCGTGCGGGGCGACCGCTCGATCGCAGCCTTTGTGATGTAAAGCACTTGACAATCCGGTGCACTCTCGGCATCCTTCGCGCATGACACGCGTCCTGCCGATTCGCCCGCCCGAGCCGCCCGAAATGCACGCCCGGGCGATGGACAATCTACGCTACATCCGGCAAACGATGGAGGCGGCGGCGACGTTCACCGCTGTCTCGGGGTGGGGGATGGTGCTGACGGGGCTGACAGCCATTGCCGCTGCGCTCCTGTCGTCGGCCACGGGAAGCCCGGCGCGGTGGCTGTTCATCTGGCTCTGCGAGGCGTCCCTGTCCGTTGCCATCTCGGTGTATACGATAGCGCTCAAGGCGCGGGCGGCCAAGTTGCCACTCTGGTCGGAACCGGCGCGCAAGATCGTGTTTAGCTTCGCGCCGCCGATGATCGTGGGCGCGCTGCTCACGCTGCTCTTTTTCGAGCGCGGGCTGCTTGCCTTGCTGCCCGGCGTATGGATGCTGCTCTACGGTGTGGGTGTTGTGGCGGCCGGGACGTTTTCCGTTCGCGTTGTGCCCGTCATGGGCATCGCCTTCATGGTCGTTGGCATGGTGGCGCTGTTTGCGCCGCCCTCCTGGGCAACAGCCTGCATGATCGCCGGGTTCGGCGGCCTTCATCTCTTGTTCGGTGCGTTGATCGCGCGGAGGCACGGTGGCTAAACACAACGCAGCAACACGACGCACGGCAGACGTCGCGGGTGATTCCCCGCGGAGCGCGCAGCCGCTCCGCTCCGTCGACGGCGGAGAATCGCCGGCCGCTGCGCGCACGAACGAGGGAACGCTCGCTCTCGAGCGTCTCATTCACGAACGACTTCGGCTCGGAATCGTGAGCGCGCTCGCGGTGAACGAGTCGCTCACGTTCAACGAGTTGAAGCGGCTCATGCAGACCACCGACGGAAATCTCAGCGTGCACGCGCGCAAGCTCGAGGATGCGGGCTACGTCACCTGCACCAAGTCGTTCGAGGGGCGCATGCCGAAGTCGGAGTATCGCATCTCGGTCACCGGTCGTCGCGCACTCGAGCGTTACCTGGACCACATGGAGGCGCTCATCCGCGCCACCCGCGAGCGCTGACGGGCCAATGCCGACGTCACGACATTCAGGACCGATCTCGCACGGCAGCTTCGCGGGGCCGCACGTTGCCATGATCATGGACGGGAATGGCCGATGGGCGACAGCGCACGGCCTCTCGCGTTCGGCCGGCCACGAGGCCGGGCTTCGCACGGCGCGCGATATCGTCGAGGCGGCGGTGCGCGAGGGCGTGGGCACGCTGACGCTCTACGCCTTCTCGTCCGACAACTGGAAGCGACCGTCCGCCGAGGTCACGGCGCTCATGCGCCTCTTCCGTCGCGCGTTGCTCGGTGAAGCGAAACGCTGCCTCGAGAACGGGGTGCGCCTGACGATTCTCGGACGCCGCGACCGGGTGCCATCGTCGTTGCGTCACACGATCGAACAGGTCGAGTCGCTGACGGCCACTGGATCTCGCATGCATCTTCGCGTGGCCGTCGACTACTCGGCGCGTGATGCGGTGCTCCGCGCCGCAGCGGCGATGCGCGGTGAGGGTGTGACGCAAGAGGGATTCACCGAAGTGCTCGCTCGCGTGGATCACGATGTCATGCCAGCGCGCGAGGTCGATCTCGTCGTACGCACCGGCGGTGAACAGCGGCTCAGCGACTTTCTGCTGTGGGAATGCGCGTACGCCGAATTGCTCTTTGTGCAGAAGATGTGGCCGGAGTTCGACGC
>JBDTXQ010000416.1:0-3027 GCA_040006115.1 Usitatibacter sp. | reverse complement strand
AGAAGATCTCGCGCTTGTCGCAGAGGCGGTTGATCGCCTCGAGGGGAGTGAACATCGGCTTTACCTTTTGTCTTCGAGGAAGTTGCGCAGCAGCGCGTGGCCGTGCTGCGTGAGGATCGATTCGGGATGGAACTGCACGCCTTCGACGGCGAGCGAGCGGTGGCGCACGCCCATGATCTCGCCGTCCTCGGTCCACGCCGTCACCTCGAGCTCGGCGGGGCAGCTCGCGCGCTCGATCGCGAGCGAATGGTACCGGGTCGCCTGGTACGGAGTCGGCAGATTGCGGAACACTCCCTTGCCGAGGTGGTGGATCTGGGACACCTTGCCGTGCATGAGCGCCTTCGCGTGCACCACCTTGCCGCCGAACGCCTGCCCGATCGCCTGGTGCCCGAGGCATACGCCCAGGATCGGCGCGCGTCCGGCGAAGCGGCGGATCACCTCGAGAGACACGCCGGCCTCGTTGGGCGTGCACGGGCCGGGCGAGACCACGATGCGCCGCGGGGCGAGGCTCTCGATCGCGTCGGCGTCCATCTCGTCGTTGCGGACGACTTTCACCTCCTCGCCCAGCTCGCCGAGGTACTGCACCAGGTTGTAGGTGAACGAATCGTAGTTGTCGATCATCAGGAGCATCGCGCGCCCCCTAGTCGAGCGCGGCGTCGAGGCCGGCGTGCACCTGCTCGGCCGCGGCAAGTACGGCACGCGCCTTGTTCTGCGTCTCGCGCCACTCGCTCTCGTCGACGGAATCGGCGACGATGCCCGCCGCGGCCTGCACGTAGAGCTGCCCGTCCTTCACCACGCCGGTGCGGATCGCGATCGCGAGGTCCATGTTGCCGTTGAACCCGAGGTAGCCCGCCGCGCCCGCGTACACGCCGCGCTTTTCCGGCTCGAGCTCGGCGATGATCTCCATGGCCCGCACCTTCGGGGCGCCGGTCACAGTGCCCGCGGGGAAGGTCGCGCGCAGGAGCTGCATGGCGGTGAGCTCGGCGGGCACGTCGCCCTCCACGTTCGACACCATGTGCATCACGTGCGAGTAGCGCTCCACCACCATGGTCTCGGTCACCTTCACGCTGCCGATCTTCGCGATGCGGCCCACGTCGTTGCGCCCAAGGTCGATCAGCATCAGGTGCTCGGCGCGCTCCTTGGGGTCGGCGAGGAGCTCGCGCTCCATCTCGAGGTCCTTCTCGGGCGTGGAGCCGCGCTTCCTCGTCCCGGCTATGGGGCGCAGCGTCACCTTGTCGCCCTCGCGGCGCACCAGGATCTCCGGCGAGGCGCCGACCAGCTGGCAATCGCCGAAGTCGAAATAGAACATGTAGGGCGACGGGTTGATCGAGCGCAGGGACCGGTAGAGGTTCACCGGCGAGTAGGGGAAGGGCTGCGCGATGCGCTGCGAGATCTGCACCTGCATCATGTCGCCGTCGGTGATGTACTGCTTGCAGCGCGCGACGGCGTCGAAGAAAGCGCGCTCGCTGATGTTGGAGCGCGGCGCCGCAAGGGACTCCGCGCGCGCGTGCCGTGGGAGCTGAGCGGGCTTGCGAAGCTGCACGCGCAGCTCCTTCAGGCGCGACGTGGCGCGCGCGTACGCGCCCTCCCGCGCCGGGTCCGCGTACACGATGAGGTGAAGCTTGCCCGACAGGTTGTCCACCACCGCGAGCTCTTCGGACAGGAGGAGGCGGATGTCGGGAAGGCCCAGGGGATCGGGCTTTGCCACGCGCCGCAAGCGCCCTTCGATGTGGCGCACGGTGTCGTAGCCGAAATAGCCCGCCAGCCCGCCGCCGAAGCGCAGCGTCGCCGCGGGCGGCGCCGCGCGGAACGAGCGCAGGTAGCCGTCGATGAATTCCAGCGGATCATCGACCACCTTCTGCTCGTACCCGCCGCCCGCGCGCGTGATCGAAACCTTGTTGCCCGAGACCTCGAGGCGCTCGCGCGCCGGCAACCCGACGATCGAGTATCGGCCGAAGCGCTCGCCGCCGATCACCGACTCGAGAAGGTAGGACCCCGGTCGGTTGGCGAGCTTGAGGTAGATGGAAAGCGGCGTGTCGAGATCGGCAAGCGTCTCGAGCTGCAGTGGGATTCGGTTGTAGCCGGCGCGGCCGAGCGCCAGGAATTCTTCTTCAGTCATGAGTCACCACGGGGTTCAGGTTCGAAGCGGAAAGCCGAACGAGCGCGCTAGCGCCAGCTATGCCATCGCCAATCGAAATGAAGTCCGCGCAGTGCCATGAGTGGGTTTCGGAAGGAAGAAGCAGTCAGGACTTCATTGTAGCCCGCTTCAATTCCTCGCGCATGCGTCGAATCGCCGCGGACCGGTCCTTGTCGCCGAAGATCGCGGAGCCCGCCACGAAAGTGTCGGCGCCCGCGCGCGCGATCTCGGCGATGTTGTCCGCCTTCACGCCGCCGTCGACCTCGAGCCAGATGTCGCGCCCGGACGCGTCGATGCGTTTCCTCGCCTCTGCGATCTTCGCAAGCGCGGAGCGGATGAACGACTGGCCGCCGAACCCGGGGTTCACCGACATGATGAGGACGAGATCGACCTTGTCCATCACGAAGTCGAGATAGTCGAGCGGCGTCGCGGGGTTGAACACGAGCCCTGCCTTGCATCCATGCTCGCGAATCAGGCCCAGCGTGCGGTCGATGTGCTCGCTCGCCTCGGGATGGAAGCTCACGATGCTCGCGCCCGCCTTCGCGAAGTCGGGAACGATGCGGTCCACGGGCTTCACCATCAGGTGGACGTCGATCGGCACCGTCGCGAACGGGCGGATCGCCTCGCACACCAGCGGTCCCACGGTGAGGTTCGGCACGTAATGGTTGTCCATCACGTCGAAGTGGATGAGGTCCGCGCCAGCGGCGATCACGCCGCGCACCTCCTCGCCGAGGCGCGCGAAATCCGCCGATAGGATGCTCGGGGCGATGCGGAAATCTTTTCCGGCCATGGCTCTCGAAAGGGGGTCTACAAGGCGTGGCGATTCTACGTGGAATCGGCCGCGCGCGCCCTCGAAGGCGGTGCTTTCTCTGCTAACATCATCCGATGCC
>JBDTXQ010000415.1:0-3030 GCA_040006115.1 Usitatibacter sp. | reverse complement strand
TCATGTGCGCGACATCGCGCCCCGGCGGCGGCGTGCCCTTGGCGGCGAGGTCCTTCGCGGCGCGCATCAGCCGATGGCGCGCCATGATGATGCCGTTGTCCGTCGACACGAGGTTTTCCTTGGTGCGGTCCTGGATCGGCCCCATGCTCTCCTGCAGCGACGCGTCCTGCATGCCGATACCCTCGACGCCGCTGAAGCTCCTGCCGGATTTCTGCGCGGCGCGGTCGATGAGGTAGTCGTTGTCCTTGTGCTGCAGCGGGCGGAAGTTCTTGTCGACAATCACGTGCACGCCCTTGCCGCCTTCCATGGCCTGGCGCTCGAGCTCGGTCAACGCACGCACCGGGTGGTAGTCGAAGCTCCACGCCATGCTGGTCTCGTCGTCCATGGGCACCCAGAAGTGGCCGTGCATCGGATGGTCGCCGCGCGGCGGCACCATCGTGAAGCAGGGCATCACCCACGGCGTGATGCGCCAGTAGTACTTGCCGTCCTCGGCGTTGCGGCGCGCGCCGATGTAGAGGCCGCCCTCGCTTTCCACCACCTCGAACACGGGCTTCTTGTCGCCCAGGTTGTACTGGTTGCCCTTCGATCCCTTGAAGAGCGGGTCGGTGTTGAGCGCGCCGCTGTGCAGGAACGACACGTGGCTGGAATCGATCCCGCCTTCCATCGCCTGCAGCCAGTTGCACTCCTGCACGCGCTTGGACATGTAGCTCTGCTCGCGGGGCACGGTCGCGAATTCCCACTCGGGGAGCGCGGGCTCCTGGCCCGCGGGGCCCATGTACACCCAGATCACCCCGCCGCGCTCGGCGAGCGGATAGGACTTCAGCTTGATCTTCTCGCAGAAGCCGCTCGCGGCGGGCTCCGAAGGCACCTCGACGCACTGGCCCGTGACGTCGTACTTCCAGCCGTGATACGGGCAACGCAGGCCGCACTCCTCGTTGCGCCCGAAGAAGAGCGACACGCCCCGATGGGCGCAGAACTCGTCGACGAGGCCGAGCCTGCCTTGCGTGTCGCGGAACGCCACCATGCGCTCGCCGAGGCACTTGACGCGCACCGGCGCGCAATCGGGCCCGGGAAGCTCCCGATCGAGGAGGATCGGCATCCAATAGCGGCGGAAGAGCTCGCCCATGGGAGTGCCCGGTCCCGTCCTGACCAGGAGTTCGTTGTGCTCAGCTTTCATCGGGGATCTCTCTGCGGGGCGTTACGAGGTTCTCCTATGTGGAACGCCGTTCCTCATAGTGGTGTCCAAGTTAGCATCGCGTTAAAATGCGGTCAATCATGAACGACGCGCCGCCCCCCCTGCTCGACCTCTGCTCGACCTGCGAAGTGCCCGAAGGCGCCGCCATCAAGGTGGAGAAGGAAGGCCTCATCCTCGCCGTGTTCAACCTCGGCGGGCGCTTCTTCGTCACCGACGACGCTTGCACCCACGGGCCGGGATCGTTGTCCGAGGGGGATATCGAGGGCGAAGTCGTGGAATGCAATTTCCACAACGGCGCATTCCACATCCCCAGCGGCCGCGTGGAGGCGCCGCCCTGCATGGTGCCCCTCAGGACCTATGCGGTGCAGGTGCTCGACGGCAAGGTTCTCATCGAGGCGCCGGCGACGGCCTGAACGTGCCCGGTGGATAGCGCCGCCTTTCGGCGCGGCCGCTGTCGACGATGAGTACGGCGGGGCCCGGGATCTCGCGAACCCCCGACTGTAGGTTTCCTCCTACATTTTCCCCCTAAGCCCTTGGATTACACTCGTTAAGCCCTGTCAAAGAGGAGCGATTTTCATGGTGGGCGACGAATCAATTTCACTCGATTTGCGCGGGGAGCGATGACCACACTTTTGAAGCGATCGAACGAGTCGCCGCAGCGCGAAGCCGCGAGCCAGGCGCTACGCGCCGCGGGGGTGGGCGTGGTCGAGATCGACGACTGGAGCGACGCCGCGGCCGAGCTCGACAAATGCGCAGCGGCCCTCGTCCTGTGCGAAGGCGATCTGCTCGACGCGGATACGAGCCGCATCACCAAGGCGATCTCGTCGCTGAGCGGCGATGCCGCGAGCAGCGCGGCGATCTCGCACGACGCTGCGCGCGCCCTTTCGCACGAGCTGCGCACGCCGCTCTCCGCGATGGCCGGATGGGTCCATCTCATGGAAACCGGCAAGCTCGACGAAGCAGGATTGAAGCGTGCCATCGGCAGGCTGCGCGGAAACATAGACGACCAGGTGCGCACCATAGAGCGCTACCTCGGAGCCACTACCCAGGAAGGACGTAACAGATGAAAGACAAGACGATGAACGAGACGGGATCCGCCGTCGCGACTCGCCGCCGGGCGCAGGACAAGGCCGCAGCCGGCGCCATCTTCACGCCCCACGATGCGCGAACGCTGCTCTCCGCGCTCATCGCCCTCAAGCAGGGCGACAGCTCGATCCGCCTCCCGGTCGAGTGGACCGGCATACAAGGCAAGCTCGCCGAGACCTTCAACGACGTGGTCGAGCTGAACGAGCGCATGGCCGAGGAGCTGCAGCGCCTGCGCCAGAAGGTCGGCAAGGAAGGAAAGCTGAAGCAGCGCGCCGCCATGAGCGACGTGCGCGGATTCTGGCGCGACCAGATCCACTACGTGAATGCCTTGATCGACGACCTCGTCCACCCCACGTCGGAAACGGCGCGCGTGATCGGCGCGGTGGCGCAGGGCGACCTGTCGCAGACCATGGCGCTGGAGGTCGACGACCGCCCGCTCGAGGGCGAATTCCTGCGCACCGCGCGCACGATCAACAAGATGGTCGACCAGCTCGGCTCGTTCGCCTCGGAAGTGACGCGCGTGGCGCGGGAAGTGGGCACCGAAGGCAAGCTCGGCGGCCAGGCGAAGGTGAAGGGTGTTGCCGGCACGTGGAAGGACTTGACCGACTCGGTGAACTCGATGGCCGGAAACCTGACCGGCCAGGTGCGCAACATCGCGGAGGTGACCACGGCGGTCGCGACCGGCGACCTCTCGAAGAAGATCACGGTGGACGTGAAGGGCGAGGTGCTCGAGCTGAAGAACACCATCA
>JBDTXQ010000414.1:0-3034 GCA_040006115.1 Usitatibacter sp. | reverse complement strand
GGTTCAGCGACGTGAGCGGGTCCTGGAAGATCGCGCCGATGCGCCGGCCGCGGATTTTCCGCATCGCGTCGGCGCCGAGGTTGTCGATGCGTGCGCCATCCAGCAGGATCTCGCCGCCGGCGATGCGCCCCGGCGGTTCGAGGAGCCCGATGATCGCGGTGCCGGTGATCGACTTGCCCGCGCCGGACTCGCCGACCACCCCCAGCACCTCGCCGGGCGCGATGTCGAAGCTCACGTCGTCGATGGCGACCAGCGTGCCGCGCCGCGTGTTGAACTCCACGCGCAGGTGCTTCACCTCGAGGAGCGGCTTCGCCGCGCCGGCGCTCATCGCGCTCCGGCGGCCATGTGGAACCTCGCGCGGCATTCGCCGATGGGCTCGCTGTAGCGCACCACGGGCTGCCACTCCTGGAGCGTCGGCGACTCGAGGCGCGCCGCGACGTAGTAGCGCATGCACGGCTCGGTGGCGAGCTCGAAGGTGTGCTGGGTGGCGGTGTGGAAGCCCTTGCGCGGAGGCAGGTCGAGCGTGACGCGGTGCGCTCCCGGCGCCACCACGGCGCGGTTGTCGACGGAATTCTCGTCGTCGACGCGGTTCACGACGACCCGTCGCAGGTGGCTGTCGGCGGACTGCATGCGGTCGACCTCGATCACCGAGTAGGGCTGGTCGAACGGGCCGGCCAGGGCGGACGTTGCGCAGAAGAGGGTGGTTGCGAGCAAGCGGTTCATCGCGCCTCCTTATCTCAGGCGAGGATTCAGGGCGTCGCGCAGCCAATCGCCCAGGACGTTGATCGACAGCACGACGATCACCAGCGCCGCGCCCGGGAACACCGTGATCCACCACTCACCGGAAAACAGGAAATCGTTGCCGATGCGGATCAGGGTGCCCAGCGACGGCTGCGTGGGCGGCACGCCGACGCCCAGGTAGGACAGCGAGGATTCCGTGATGATCGCCGCGCCGATCTGCAGCGTCCCGATCACGAGCACCGGCCCGAGGACGTTGGGGAGCACATGGGAGAACATGATGGCGAGCGGATGCCTTCCGATCACCCGCGCCGCCTGGACGTATTCCTTGTTGCGCTCCACCAGGGTCGAGCCGCGCACCGTGCGCGCATAGCCCACCCAGCCGGAGGCGGCGATGGCGAGGATGAGGACGTACACCGCGAGCTGGTCGTGGGAGTCCTTCGGCAGCACCGCGCGTGCCACCCCGTCGATGAGGAGCGCGATCAGGATCGCCGGGAACGAAAGCTGGATGTCGGCCACGCGCATGATGAAGGCGTCGAGCTTGCCGCCCACGTAGCCGCTCACGAGCCCCACGCTCACGCCGAACACCATGGCGAGGAGCGTCGCCCCCAGCCCGATCACGAGCGACATGCGCGAGCCGAAGATGATCGTGGAGAGGACGTCTCGCCCCTGGTCGTCGGTGCCGAGGAAGAAGCTCGGGTTGCCGCGGCCGGTGAAGGACGGCGGGGTGAAAGCGTCGAGGAGGTTCAGCGTCTTCAGGTCGAAGGGGTTGTGCGGCGCGACCCAGGGCGCGAAAACCGCGGCGAGGATGCAGGCAAGCACGATCGCCCCGGCGGTGATGGTGAGCGGCGAGCGCTTGAAGCTGTGGTAGACATCGCCGTCGAGGAAGCGGCGCACGGCGTCCATGTCAGTGCCCCCCGCCCGCGCTTCGCGCGGCTCTCAGCCTCGGGTCCACCAGGTAGTAGAGCATGTCGACCACGAGGTTGATCACCACGAAGATGAGCCCGATGAGGCACAGGTACGCCGCCATCACCGGCACGTCGGCGAACTGCACCGCCTGGATGAAGAGCAGGCCCATTCCCGGCCATTGGAACACGGTCTCGGTGATGATCGCGAAGGCGATGATGCCGCCCAGCTGCAGCCCGGTGATGGTGATCACCGGCACCAGCGTGTTCTTCAGCGCGTGGCCGAAATGCACCGCGCGGTCCGAGAGGCCGCGCGCGCGCGCGAACTTGATGTAGTCGGTGCGCAGCACTTCCAGCATCTCGGCGCGCACCAGCCGCATGATGAGCGTCACCGGAAAGAAGCCGAGCGTGATGGCCGGCAGGATCAGCGCCTTCAGCCCCGACTTGGTGAGGAGCCCCGTGCTCCACGGCCCGATCATCACCGTGTCGCCGCGTCCGAAGGAGGGGAGCCATCCCAGCCACACCGCGAAGATGAGGATGAGGAAGATGCCGATCAGGAAATTCGGCAGCGACACGCCCACCAGCGACGTGGTGAGGAGCGCGCGCGAGAACCACGAGTAACGCTTCAGCGCTGTGTACACGCCCACCGGGATGCCGACCAGGAGCCCGATCAGCGCCGCCGTCATGGCGAGCTCGAGGGTCGCGGGCAGGCGCTCCACGAGCAGCGTCGACACCGGGCGGCCGAGCCTCAGCGAAATGCCGAAGTTGCCCTGCACCGCGTTGCCGATGAAGGTTGCGAACTGCACGTAGAAGGGCTTCTCGAGGCCGAGCGCCACGCGCATCTGGTCGCGGTCGGCCTGGGTCGCTTCCGGCGGGAGCATGAGCGAGACCGGGTCGCCCACGAAGTTGAAGAGCGAGAAGGCGATGAACCCCACCACGAGCATCACGATGACGCCCTGCAGCAGCCGGCGCAGGACGAAGGCGATCATCCGATGCCCCCGTCCCGGGCCCTCATCACTGGATCTTGATCCACTTCACCGTGAGCTTGTTGTCGGCGCGGTGGACCACGCTCACGTTGGAGCGCATCGCCCAGGGGATCACCTGGAAGTGGATCGGCAGGTGCCCCACGTCGGCCTGGTGGATGCGGCTCGCCTCCAGCGCGAGCGCCGCGCGCTTCTTCGGGTCGATCTCGGTTTTCAGCTTGTCGATCGCCGCGTCGACCTTCGGGTTCGAGTACCGGCCGAGGTTGTAGTCTCCGTCCGCGGCCTTCTCGATACGGGTTCGCACCAGGCTTTGCAGCGCGTACTGCGAGTCGAAGGTCGGCACGCCCCAGCCGAGCATGTAGAAGCTGGTGTCGAGGTTCTGGATCTTCGGGAAGAAGTTGGCGCGCG
>JBDTXQ010000413.1:0-3036 GCA_040006115.1 Usitatibacter sp. | reverse complement strand
GCGCCTGGTAGATCGGCACGGTGCCGATGGGCACGGGCGAATTGCGGATGATCCACTCGCGCGTCTCGTGGATGTGCTTGCCGGTCGACAAGTCCATCACCGTGTCGCCGCCCCAGCGGATCGCCCACGTCATCTTGTCGACCTCTTCCGCGATCGACGAGCCGAGCGCGGAATTGCCGATGTTGGCGTTGATCTTCACCAGGAAGTTGCGCCCGATCACCATGGGCTCGGTTTCCGGGTGGTTGATGTTGGCCGGGATGATCGCGCGGCCGCGCGCCACCTCGTCCCTCACGAATTCGGGCGAGACCTGCGCCGGGATCGAGGCGCCGAAGGACTCCCCGCGGTGCTGGCGGCCCATCAGCTCGGCGAGCTTCCTGCCCATCGGTCCCGTGGCACGCAGCCCCTCGAGGTACTCGCGGCGGCGCAGGTTCTCGCGGATCGCGATGTACTCCATTTCCGGAGTCACCATGCCGCGGCGCGCGTAATGCATCTGCGAGACGTTGGCCCCCGCCTTCGCGCGGCGCGGCGTGCGCTTCAGCTCGAAGCGCAGCTCGGCGAGCTTGGCGTCGTCGAGGCGCTCGCGGCCGAATCTCGAGGTGGGCCCGGCGAGGAGCTCGGTGTCGCCGCGCTCCTCGATCCATTTCGCCCGCAACGCCGGCAGGCCCGCGCGGATGTCGATGCGTGCCTGGGGGTCGGTGTAGGGACCGCTCGTGTCGTATACGTAGACCGGGGGATTGGCCTCGGCGCCGAACGTCGCCGGCGTGTCCGACTGGGAGATCTCGCGCATCGGCACGCGCAGGTCGGGGCGCGAGCCCTCGAAGTACACCTTGCGCGAGCTCGGCAGCGGCTGGACCGCGGCCGCGTCGACGTGGGCCGTGGTGGCGATGAATTTCGGGCTGGCGTTCATGGCAACTCCTGTCGTCTGCGCGATCGCGGAAGGGCGGCGGACGGGAGTGCAATGGGATGGGCATCTCACGCTCCCTACGCCGGCATGATCCGGATCAGGTTCCAAGGGACTCTCTCACTGCCCGGCAACCCGGGCAGACCCCTGCGTTCGAGCGAACAGTATAGCCCGCGCGTGGCCTTGACATCGTAACTATACAATCGTATAGTTACTGCGATGCCGCCCCGCCCTTCCCGAAATCTCGACCAGGCCCTGCTCGACGCCGGGCGCGCGCTTTTTCCCGCGCGCGGTTGCGGCGCGATGTCGGTGCGCGAGATCGCCGAGGCCGCGGGCGTGAACCTCGGCATGTTCCACTACCACTTCAAGTCGCGCGAGGCGTTCCTGCGCGCGCTGATGCAGCAGGCTTACGAGGAGATGTTCTCCAAGCTCACGCTGGAAGTGGGGCGCGACGCCGACCCGGTGGCCAACCTGCGCACCGCGTTTTTCGTCCTGGGGCGCTTCGGGCGCGACAACCGCCCGTTCCTCGCGCGCGTGCTCACCGACGCGCTCTCCGGAGAGCAATGCGCGCGGGAGTTCCTGCGCGACAACATGCCGCGGCACCTTGCGGTGCTGCACAAGATCACCGCGGAAGGCCAGAAGCGCGGGCGCATCATCGCCATCCCCTTTCCCCAGGTGGTTGGATTGTGCGGCGGCGCCCTCATGCTGCCCATCATCATGGGGGGCGCCCTGCTGGAAAGCGGCGCGCTCGCCGGCCCGATGGCCGCCGCCGTCGAGTCGTCGTTCCTCTCCGACGAGGGAATCGCGCAACGCATCGACCTCGCGCTCTCCGCGATCACGGCGGGCGGCGCACCACCCGCCGCGAGGCGCGCGCGCAAGAAGGCGAGAGGCAGATCATGAAACGCCGTGCAACCGCGCTTGCTTTCGCGTTCGCGCTATCGGCCTGCGGAAGATCCGAGCCCACCGCGCTGCAGGGCTACGTCGAAGGCGAGTACGTCCGTGTCGCCGCGCCCTTCGCGGGCACGTTGGTGACTCTCGATGCCGCGCGCGGGCGCAATGTCGAGGCGGGCGCGCCGCTCTTCGCGCTCGAGGCGCAGAACGAGGACGCCGCGCGGCGCGAGGCCGGCGAGCGCGTGCGCAAGGCCGCCGCGCAGGTCGATGACCTGAGGAAAGGCAAGCGCGTGACCGAGATCGACGCGGTGCGCGCGCAACTCGCCCAGGCCGAGGCCACCGCGGCCAATTCCGAGAAGGACTGGCGCCGGCAGCTCGACCTCGTCACCAAGGGCTTCGTGAGCCAGAGCCGCGCCGATGAGGCGAAGGCGACTCGCGACCGCGACCACAACAAGGTAGCGGAGATGCAGAACGACCTCGCCACGATGCGCGCCGGCTCCCGCCCCGACGAGATTCGCGCCGCCGAGGCGGAAGCCGGCGCGGCGCGCGAGTCGCTCGCGCAGGCCGAATGGAAGCTCAAGCAGAAAACCGTCGCCTCGACGGTCGCTGGGACCGTCTCGGACACCCTCTTCGTGCGCGGCGAGTGGGTGCCGGCGGGAGCGCCAGTGGTGACCCTCCTGCCCCCCGGCAACGTGAAGGTGCGCTTTTTCGTCCCGGAGACGCGCCTGGGTGCCGTGAAGGTCGGCCAGAAGGTCACGCTCGCCTGCGATGGCTGCGCCGCACCGATCGAGGCGAGCGTGACCTTCATCGCCTCGCAGGCGGAATTCACGCCACCCGTGATCTACAGCAAGGACAACCGCGCGAAGCTGGTCTTCCTGGTCGAGGCGCGCGCCGCGGCGGCGGACGCCGCGAAGCTGCACCCCGGCCAGCCCGTGGACGTCACGCTTCAATGAGCGACCTCGCCATAGACGTCGAGGGCCTCACCAAGCGCTTCGGCAGGAAGGTCGTGGTCGATCACTTCACCATGCAGGTGCCGAAGGGCGCGATCTACGGCTTCCTCGGCCCCAACGGCAGCGGCAAGACCACCACCATCCGCATGATCTGCGGGCTCCTCACCCCCGACGAGGGCAGCGGCATCGTGCTCGGCCACGACATCGCCACGCACGCCGAGCTGATCAAGCGCGAGGTGGGCTACATGACGCAGAAGTTCAGCCTCTACGAGGACCTCTCGATCGAGGAGAACC
>JBDTXQ010000412.1:0-3049 GCA_040006115.1 Usitatibacter sp. | reverse complement strand
TCGGTCACCGGATGCTCGACCTGCAGGCGCGTATTCATCTCCATGAAGAAGAACTTGCGGTCGGCACCGGCGATGAACTCGATGGTCCCGGCGCCGCGATAGGCGATGGCGCGAGCCGCGGCGACCGCCGCCTCGCCCATGCGCGCGCGCATGTCGTCGTCCACGAAGGGCGAGGGCGTCTCCTCGAGAACTTTCTGGTGCCGCCGCTGGATCGAGCACTCGCGCTCGAAGAGGTGGACGACGTTGCCGTGGGTGTCGCCGAACACCTGGAACTCGATATGGTGCGGGCCCTGCACGAAGCGCTCGAGCAGCACCGCGTCGTCGCCGAACGCGTTCTTCGCCTCGCGGCGCGCGCTGGCGAGCTGCTCGTTGAACTCGGCGTCGCCGGCGACGAGGCGCATGCCCTTGCCGCCTCCGCCGGCAACCGCCTTGACGAGGAGGGGGAAGCCCAGCTTGTTCGCCTCGGCGCGCAGGAGCTTCGCATCCTGGTTGCCGCCGTGATAGCCGGGCACCACGGGCACGCCTGCCTTCTCCATGATCGCCTTGGCGCGGTCCTTCAGGCCCATCTTCTCGATCGCCTCAGGCGTGGGGCCGATGAAGACGAGCCCCGCGGTCTCCACGGTGCGCGCGAAGTCCTCGTTTTCGGAGAGGAACCCGTAGCCGGGGTGGATCGCCTGGGCGCCGCAGGCCTTCGCGACCTCGATGATCTTGTCGCCGCGAAGGTAGGAGTCCGCCGGGCGCGGGCCGCCGATGAGGTAGGCCTCGTCGGCCTGCTCGACATGCAACGCGTGCGCGTCGATGGTCGAGTGGACGGCCACCGTGCGGATGGAAAGCCTCCGGCACGTGCGGATCACGCGGCAGGCGATCTCGCCGCGGTTGGCGATCAGGATCTTGTCGAACATGATGCCGTGAAAGGAACGGTTTCCACGTTATTCCCCCGCCGCAGGAAGATCGGGGGGAATTTCGGGCTGCGGCTCCGGCGGCACCCACGAGGCGCGCCGCTTCTCCAGGAAAGCCGCGACGCCCTCGCGCCCCTCGGGCGAAGAGCGAATTTTCGCGATGCGCTCGGCGGTGTCCTGCACGACTTCGCTGGTGAGCGGCCGGTGAGCCACCGCGCGGATCAGGTCCTTGGCTTCCTTCTGTGCCATCGGACTGGCGGCGAGCATCGCGTCGACGATGGCGCCGATGGTCTCGTCCATCTCGTCTTCGCCCACGCTCACCTCGTGCACGAGCCCGATGCGCCAGGCTTCGGCGGCGGTGAAGCGCTCGGCGGTGAGGAAGTAGCGGCGCGCCGCGCGCTCGCCGATCGCGGCGACCACGTAGGGCGAGATGACGGCGGGAATGAGGCCGAGCTTCACCTCGGAGAGCGAGAAGGTCGCGCCCTGCGTGGCGACCGCGACGTCGCAGCAGGCGACGAGGCCCACGCCTCCGCCGAGCGCCGCGCCCTGGACGCGCGCGAGGGTGGGCTTGCGCAGGTGGGCGATGGTGCGCATGAGCGCGGCGAGCGCCATGGCGTCGCGGCGGTTCTCCTCCATCGAGAAGCCGGCCATGCGCTTCATCCAGTGCAGGTCCGCGCCCGCGGAGAACGATTTGCCCGCGCCCGAGAGCACCACGATGCGGATGCCGTCCTCGGCCTCCATCGAGCGGAATGCGTCGGTGAGCTCGGCGATGAGAGCGTCGTCGAACGCGTTGTGGCGCTCGGGACGGTTCATGGTGACGAGGCCAATGGGGCCTTGGCGTTCGATCGCCAGCGCTTCGCTCAAGTCTTCTCCTTACATGCGGAAGACGCCGAAGCGCGTCTCCTCGGCCGGTGCGTTCGTGGTGGCGGCCAATGCGAGTCCGAGCACCCTGCGGGTATCAGCGGGATCGATGACGCCGTCATCCCAGAGTCGCGCGCTCGCGTAGTAGGGATGGCCCTGCTTCTCGTACTGCTCGCGGATGGGATCCTTGAACGCATCCTCCTCGGCCTTCGACCAGGTCCCGCCCTTCGCCTCGATGCCGTCGCGCTTCACGGTGGCGAGGACGGAGGCGGCCTGCTCGCCGCCCATCACCGAGATGCGCGCGTTGGGCCAGGTCCAGAGGAAGCGCGGGTTGAAGGCGCGCCCGCACATGCCGTAGTTGCCCGCTCCGAACGAGCCGCCGAGGATCACCGTGAGCTTCGGCACCTTCGCGCACGACACCGCCGTCACCATCTTGGCGCCGTCCTTGGCGATGCCACCGCTTTCGTACTTCTTCCCGACCATGAAGCCGGTGATGTTCTGCAGGAAGAGGAGCGGAATGCCGCGCTGCACGCACAGCTCGATGAAGTGCGCGCCCTTCAATGCCGACTCGGAAAAGAGGATGCCGTTGTTGGCGAGGATGCCGACCGCGTGTCCGTGCAGATGCGCGAACCCGGTCACGAGCGTCGAGCCATAGAGCGCCTTGAACTCGTGGAACTCGGAGCCGTCGACGATGCGCGCGATGATCTCGCGCACGTCGAAGGGGTGGCGCGGATCGTTCGGGATGATCCCGTAGAGGTCGTCGACGGGATACAGCGGTTCCCTTGGCTGGCCGGCTTCGCGCGCCTTGAGGGGCGACGAATGGGCGATGATCTCTCGCGCGATCGACAGGGCGTGGCGATCGTCGTCGGCGAGGTGATCGGTCACGCCAGAGGTGCGCGAGTGCACGTCGCCGCCGCCGAGCTCCTCCGCCGTGACCACTTCGCCGGTCGCCGCCTTTACCAGCGGCGGGCCGCCGAGGAAGATGGTCCCCTGGTTCTTCACGATGATCGATTCGTCGCACATGGCCGGCACGTAGGCGCCGCCGGCGGTGCAAGAGCCCATCACCACAGCGACCTGCGGCACGCCGAGCGCCGAGAGGTTGGCCTGATTGTAGAAGATGCGCCCGAAGTGCTCCTTGTCCGGAAAGACCTCGTCCTGGAGCGGCAGGAACGCGCCGCCCGAGTCGACGAGGTATACGCATGGCAGGCGATTCTGCAGCGCGATCTCCTGCGCCCGCAGGTGCTTCTTCACCGTCATCGGGTAGTAGGTGCCGCCCTTCACGGTGGCGT
>JBDTXQ010000411.1:0-3064 GCA_040006115.1 Usitatibacter sp. | reverse complement strand
GGCCCGGGAGAAGGGGGCGCCACGAAATGCGCGAGCACGAAGCCGATCGCCACGCCCACGGCGACGCCCGTCGCGCCCACGAGAGCGAGCCGGCGGGGCGAATCGCGGCGCATGAGGATGATCTGCGTGTCGTTCACCGCCGCGCGCGCGTGGTCCGCGGTGACCGTATGGGTGCCGGCGGCGAACGCGGCGAGGAGCGTCTTGTCGGCGAAGATGTTGATGCGCCTGGTGAGGCCTTCCGACGCGTCGGTGATGATGCGCAGCACCTCGGGCCCGAAGAGGTCGGGGCCGTGGTAGCCCGCGGCGCGCATGCGGAAGGCGACGTAGTCCCTGATGTCGCGCGGCGGCAGGGGCGCGAGCGTGAAGTTGTGGGTGATGCGCTCCTTCAGCTGGCGCATGTGCGGCAGCGCGAGGTGCTGGTCGAGCTCGGGCTGGCCGAAGAGCACGATCTGCAGCAGCTTGTCGGTGCCGGTCTCGAGGTTGGAGAGGAGGCGAATCTCCTCGAGCGTGGCGAGCGGCATCGCGTGCGCCTCGTCGATGAGCGCGACCACCTGGCGCCCGGACGAGTGGATGTCGATCAGCTGGTCCTGCAACGAGCGCACCAGCTTGGTGGTGTTGGCACCCGCCGTGTCGATGCCGAGGTCGCCCGCGATCTCGGCGAGCATCTCGTCGCGCGTGAGGCTCGGCACCGCAAGGTAGATGGTCTCGACCGTATCGGGAAGGCGCTCCATCAGCACGCGGCAGAGCATGGTCTTGCCGCTGCCCACCTCGCCCGTCACCTTGACCATGCCCTCGCCGGCGGTGATCGCGTAGAGCAGGGCCTCGAGCGTGGCGCCGCGGTTGGCGCCCGAGAAGAAGAACTCGGTGTGCGGCGTGATCCGGAACGGCGCCTCGCGCAGCCCGAAATGCTCCAGGTACATCGTCATCGATGCTCGGCGTGCGTGCCGCCGTCCGTGTTGGGCAGGTTCATCCGCGCGCTTCGCCCGTGTCGGAAGAGCCCAGTCTAGCACCGGCGCGCCCCGCCGCTTCGAGCCTGCCGTAGAGCGTGCTGCGCGAAACGCCCAGCAATTTCGCCGCCTGCGATACGTTGCCCTGCGCGATCTCCAGGGCCGCGTCGAGGTAGGCCTGCTCGACCCCTTTCAGGGCGGCGTCGAGGCTGAAGGGGCGCCCGGCGAGGAGCTCGGCGCGCGCGCGCGCCACCGGGTCGGACTTCGCGCCGTCGCCCGCGGGCGCGAGCTCCGCCTCGAGCTCGGCGGCGCGCACCGTGTAGCCCGCGTGCTTGGCGGTGAGCCGGATCACGATGTTCTTCAGCTCGCGCACGTTGCCGGGGAACTCGTAGGCCGCCCAGCGCGCAAGCGCCTCGGCGTCGAGCGCGAACGGCTTGGAGCCGGCCTTGGTCGCGTAGAGCGCGCGGTAGTAGTCGAGCAGATGCAGCTTGTCGTCGCCCAGCTCGCGCAGCGGCGGCACGTCGAGCTCGAAGACCGAAAGGCGGTGGTAGAGGTCGGAGCGGAAGCGCCCCTCGGCCGCCTCCTCTCGCAAGTCGCGGTTGCTCGCGGCGACGATGCGCGCGCGCGACACGCGCGTCTGCGTTTCGCCCACGCGCTGGTACTCGCCATTCTCGAGCACGCGCAAGAGCTTCGCCTGCAGCTCCATGGGAAGCTCGCCGATCTCGTCGAGGAAGAGCGTGCCGTCGCCGGCGTCCTCGAAGTAGCCCGACTTCGCCTGCTGCGCGCCGGTGAACGCCCCCTTCGCGTAGCCGAAGAGCGTCGGTTCCACCAGCGAGGGCGAGATCGCCGCGCAATTCAGCGCGAGGAAGGGCTCGCGGGCCCGCGGGCTCAGGTGGTGCAGCGAGAACGCGACGCGCTCCTTGCCGCTCCCGGACTCGCCCTGGATCAGCGCCGGGAAGGCCGACGCCGCGTAGAGGTCGATCTGGCTCCTCAGCCGGCGCAGCGCCGGGCTCTCGCCGATCAGCGCCTTCACGTGCTCCGCGTCGTCGCGCTTGTCGAGCACCTGCGCCTTCAGGGCGCGCGCGAGGAGGGCGCGCAGGAGCTCCGGCTCGCACGGCTTGGGCACGAGCTCGATCGCGCCCAGTGCGCGCGCGCGGCGCGCGTTCGACTCCTCGTTCTGGCCGGTGAGGACGAGGATGCGCACCTGCGGCGCGTGCGCGAGGAGCTCGCCGATCAGCTTGAAGCCCTCGTTGGGAAGGTGCGCGACCGGCGGCAAGCCGAGGTCGATCAGGGCGAGGTCGGGGCGCAGGCCCTCGCGCAGCCGCAGCACCGCCTCCCCGCGCTCGGCGGCGCACACCACCTCGTAATCCCCCGCCAGCGCGAACGCGAGGCTCTCGGAGATCAGCGCGTCGTCGTCGACCAGCAGCAGGCAAGGCTTCTTCACGCCGGGATTATAGGGGAGGGCGCCGCCGCGATGATGCTAAAATGCCCTTCCTTGCCCCCGCAATTTCCCCGCGTGCCCGAAGAAACCCTGGTCGACGTCGAGTCGGTGAGCTTTGCCTATGGCAAGCGCCCCATCCTCAAGGCAATCTCGATGCGCGTCACGCGCGGCAAGGTGGTCGCGATCATGGGCGCCTCCGGAAGCGGCAAGACCACGCTGCTGCGCATCATCGGCGGGCAGCTGAAGCCCAAGACCGGCACGGTGCGCGTGGCCGGACAGGCGCTGAACGAGATGGACACCGAGGGCCTCTACCGCATGCGCCGTAGGATGAGCATGTTGTTCCAGTTCGGCGCCCTCTTCACCGACATGAGCGTCTTCGAGAACGTCGCGTTCCCGCTGCGCGAGCACACGCGGCTGCCGGAGCCGATGGTGCGCGACCTCGTGCTGATGAAGCTCGAGGCGGTCGGGATGCGCGGTGCGCATCGACTGCGCCCCACGGAGCTCTCCGGGGGCATGGCGCGGCGCGTGGCGCTCGCGCGCGCCATGGTGCTCGACCCGCTGCTGGTCATGTACGACGAGCCGTTCGCGGGTCTCGACCCGATCGCGCTTGCCGTGATCGGGCAGCTCATCCGCAAGCTGAACGACGCGCTCGGCTCGACCTCGATCATCGTGACCC
>JBDTXQ010000410.1:0-3069 GCA_040006115.1 Usitatibacter sp. | reverse complement strand
GGGCGCACGGTGCGCGTGTTGCGCCCGTCGATGCGCGGCTCGCCGTTCAGGATCTGGCCGCGCACGATCTTGGCTTCCATTTCCTTGAGAATCCCGCGCGTCACGTTGGCGTCGGCGGGCTCGTCGCAGTTCACCACGCACTGGTCGAGCACGCGGCGCTTGATGTCCTCGAGCTTCTCCTGGCGGTGCGACTTCGACTTCATGCGATAGGCGTCGGCGAGGTCGGCCTCGCAGATGCCGCGGACTTTCTCGACCAGCCCGGCGTCGGAATCCTTCGCTTGCCAATCCCAGTCGTCCTTGCCGCCTTCGTCTGCGAGCTCCAGGATCGCGTCGATCGCGGCCTGCATCTGCTCGTGGCCGAACATGACCGCGCCCAGCATCACTTCCTCGGACAGCTCGCTCGCCTCGGACTCGACCATCAGCACCGCGCTCTCCGTGCCCGCCACGACGAGGTTCAGCTTCGAGGTCTCGAGCTCGGTCTTGGTCGGGTTGAGGATGTACTGGCCATCGATGTAACCCACGCGCGCGGCACCGATCGGGCCTTCGAAGGGAAGGCCGGAAAGCGTGACCGCGGCGGATGCGCCGATCATGGCCGGAATGTCGGAATCGATCTCCGGGTTGATCGACAGCACCGTCGCGATCACCTGGACTTCGTTGTAGAAGCCGTGCGGGAAGAGCGGGCGAAGCGGGCGGTCGATGAGGCGGGAGGTCAGGATCTCCTTCTCGGAAGGCCGGCCCTCGCGCTTGAAGAATCCGCCCGGGATGCGGCCCGCCGCGTAGGTCTTTTCCTGGTAGTCGACGGTGAGGGGAAAGAAGTCCTGCCCCACTTTCGCGTCCTTGCGCCCCACGCACGTCACGAGCACCACGGTGTCGTCCATGGTGACCAGCACGGCGCCGTCGGCCTGTCGGGCGATCTCGCCCGTCTCGAGGGTCACCTGGTGGCTGCCGAAGGAGAAGGTCTTCTTGATCGATTTCACGATGTCATCCTGTTCTGGGCGATTCTCTCGCCCGGAGATTGCGCGGCTTGCCGCGAAGGGTTGTGGGGGACCCAACAAAAACCCCGCGAGCGCTCGAGCGAGCCGCTACGCGGGGTCTGGTCCGGTCCGAATGTCCTTACTTGCGCAGGCCGAGACGCTCGATGACCGAGCGATAGCTGTCGATGTTGCTGCGCTTCAGATAAGTGAGGAGGCTGCGGCGATTGCTCACCATGGTGAGGAGCCCGCGGCGCGAGTGGAAATCCTTGACGTGCTTCTTGAAGTGGTCGGTGAGCATGTTGATGCGCTCGGTGAGGATCGCGACCTGGACTTCGGGGGAACCGCAATCGCTCTTCGTGCGCTGGAACTGGGAAAGGATGCGCGCCTTGTCTTCGGTGGTAACGGCCATGAGGAAAATCTCCGTGAACTCTCGATCTGTCTTATGAAATCTGTCGTCTCGATTGAGCCTTCCATTTTAGCCTGTTATGGGCCACAAACTCAAGCAAAAACAGGGGACTTGACCCCAGCCGGCGACATCAGCCGAAGCGCCAGCACGCGCCCGGCCTCCACGCGCCGTCCGACGCCGAGGAAGGGCCCGGCGGGCGCGTAGACCGCCACCTCCATGCCCGGCTCGCCGCCCGCGCGGATGAAGGCGCGCCCGTGGCAAAAGTGGTCGGCCTCCTCGGGAGTTGCGTCGAGGCGCTCGAGGTCGCCTACAAGCGCCGCGGGTGGGAGGAGGCGCGCCCGGGCTGCGGAGAGGCCTTCCGCCTCCAGCGCCTCGAAGGCGACCGCCTGGCTCAGTTCGAAACCGCCGACGGAGGTGCGCCGCAGCCCGACCAGGTGGGCACCACAGCCAAGTCGCGCGCCGATGTCCTGGGCAAGCGATCGGACGTAGGTGCCCTTCGAGCAGGTCACCGACACGATCAGGTCGTCTGCCTCCATGCCAACGCGAGCGAGCGACTCGATCTCGATCTGCCGAGTCGGCCGATCGATCTCCTCGCCGGCGCGCGCGTAGTCGTAAAGTCGACGGCCATTCACGTGGACGGCCGAGTGCATCGGTGGCAACTGGGCCTGAACTCCGACGAAAGAGAGGAGAACAGCGTCTATCTGCGTCGAATTTGTCGAGACCGTGCTTCTTGCGGACACTGCGCTTTCGGTATCACCCGTGGGGGTCTCTTCCCCAAGCCGGAGGGTCGCGAGGTAGGCCTTGCGTGAATCGATGAGGAAGCGTGAAAACTTGGTCGCCTCGCCAAACACCAAGGGGAGGAGCCCGGTTGCGAACGGATCGAGGGTCCCCGTGTGCCCCGCCTTGAGGGAGCCCAGGAGGCGCTTCGCCTTGGCGAGGGCGCGGGTGGAGGTGATGCCGGCGGGCTTGTCCAGAAGCAGTACGCCGTCGGGACCCGAGGAGCGATCGACCACTATCGCTTGGGCCGGAGGCGGGCGCGGGGCGCCGCGGGAGGCGGGGCGACGGCCGCCTCGATGAGGCGGGAGAGCCGGGCACCGCGCTCGACCGAAATGTCGTGCTCGAAATGCAGCTCCGGCACCGAGCGTGTGCTGAGGCGATGCGCGAGCTCCTTTCTCAGGAATCCCGACGCGCGGCGCAGCCCTTCCAGGGCGCTCTCGGCTGCGGACTCCGCGCCGAAGACAGTGAAGAACACCTTGGCGTGGGACTGGTCCCGCGAGACTTCGATGCCCGTGAGCGTGACCATGCCGATGCGCGGATCCCGCAGTTCCAGCCGGATGACCTCGGCCAGCTCCCGCTGGATCTGGTCGGCGATGCGGGCGCGGCGCGGCGCGGTCATCTACGCGAGGGTGCGCGCGACCTCGACCACTTCGAACACTTCGAGCTGGTCGCCCACTTGCACGTCGTTGAAGCCCTTGATGGACAGGCCGCATTCGAAGCCGCCCTTCACCTCGCGCACGTCTTCCTTGAAGCGCTTCAGCGAATCGAGCTCGCCGGTGTGCACCACGACGCCGCCACGGATCAGGCGGATCGACGACCCGCGCCTCACGATGCCCTCGGTCACCATGCAGCCGGCCACCGTGCCGACCTTGGAGATCTTGAAGACGTTGCGCACCTCGACGTTGCCGACCA
>JBDTXQ010000409.1:0-3075 GCA_040006115.1 Usitatibacter sp. | reverse complement strand
ACTCCTGCACCTTCCCGAAGGTCTCGCGCGAGTCGACGATGATGCGCTCGGTGGAATCGGTGACGAGGTCGCGCAGCACGCGTGTGGCGAGCGAGAGGTCCTGGTAGAGGAGCTCCTGCGGGGCCGCGCTCTGCGCCGCAAGCTGGATCTGCTTCCAGAGCGTGACGAGGTACTCGACGTCGGCGCTCAGCTCGCTCTCGGTGGCGGCTTCGGCGACGGTGCGCACGATGAAGCCGCCGGTCTCGCCGGGGGGGATGAGGGATTGCACCTTCTCGCGAAGGTGCTCGCGCTCGGCCTCGTCCTCGATCCTCTGCGAGATGCCGATGTGCGGATCCTGCGGCAGGTAGACGAGGAGCCGCCCGGCGATCGAGACCTGCGTGGAGAGCCGCGCGCCCTTGCTGCCGATCGGGTCCTTGACGACTTGAACCAGGAGCGTCTGCCCCTCGGATAGGATCTTCTCGATCGGGCGGATCTCTCCGTTGCCGTTCTTCGCCATCCAGATGTCGGCCACGTGGAGGAAGGCCGCGCGCGCGAGGCCGATCTCGACGAACGCCGACTGCATGCCGGGAAGCACGCGGCATACGCGGCCCAGATAGATGTTGCCGACCAGGCCGCGGCTCGAGTCGCGCTCGATGTGCAGCTCCTGCACCGCGCCCTGCTCGGTCACCGCCACCCGCGTCTCCTGCGGCGTGACGTTTATGAGGATCTGTTCGTTCATCGGCTCACGAAGTGAATTGACCCGTGATCCGCGGATGAACGCAGATGAACGCAGATAAACCCTCGGGCAATCGCAATGTGCAACGCCCGTAAGTGCGCGATCGTGTTTGGCGCTAAATATCCATTCAGGGGTTATCTGCGTTCATCTGCGTTTATCTGCGGGTCCAAAGCCGTGGTTACCCTTAGGGTACGACAATTCCGAATTTGCGGAGCAGCTCGGCGGTCTCGAAGAGCGGCAGCCCCATCACTCCCGAGTAGCTGCCCTCGATTCGCTCGACGAAGGCGCCGGCGCGGCCCTGGATGCCGTAGGCGCCCGCCTTGTCGAAGGGCTCGCCCGATTGAACGTAGGCGCCGATGCGCTCGCTGTCGAGCGGCGCGAAGGTGACGAGGGACTCGCTCACCGCGACTTCGTAGCGTTCCTCGAATGAGACCGCCACCGCGGTGAGCACGCGGTGCTGGGTGCCGGCGAGGAGAGTGAGGATCCGTTGCGCGTCGGCGCGGTCCTGGGGCTTGCCGAGGATCTCGCCGGCGAGGGTCACCGTGGTGTCCGCCGCGAGCACCGGTTTCCTCTGCAGCCCGCGGCGCATCACGATGCGCTGCCACGCCGCCTCGGCCTTCAGCCGCGTCACCCGCTGCACGTAGGCTCCGGCGAGCTCGCCGCGGCGCACCGCCTCGTCGGTGTCGGCGTCCTGGCGCGGGCCCTCGCGGAACAGCAGCGGCTCGAACTTCACCCCGATCTGGGCGAGGAGCTCGCGGCGGCGCGGGCTGCGTGATGCGAGGTAGATCATCCAGTGGCCTTTGCGAAGAATGGCGCGAGCCGTGGCGCGAGGGCGGCGGCGCATTCGCGCGGCCGTGTCTCGATCGCGAAGTGCGGGCCGGGGACGCGCACGACCTGGGCATTGTGACAGACCGACTCGAGGTGCTCGCGCGCGCCGGCGCCGATCACGATGTCGTCGTCGAAGTGGGCGAGCACCACCGGGATGCGCAGGCCGCGAAGCTCGGCGCTGACGTCCTCGGTGGCGATGATGCGCAGCCGCTCCGCGATCACGTCCTGGCGCATCGAGCGCAGCGCCGTGGCGAGCGCCTCCGACCAGCGCCGGCGCGCGGGATCGTGCGCCGCGAACGACATCGGATTCAAGAAGTTCGCGCCGATGAACTGCGCCGTCGCGGGCACGGCGGCGCCGAGCGCCGCCCACGGCACCGGCGCGCGCGCGAAGGCCCCGCACAGCACGATGGCCGCGACGTGCGGATCCTGCGCGGCCCAGCGCGCGGCAACGAGCCCCGAGAAGGATTCGGCGACCAGCACCGGGCGCGCGTCGTGGGCCACCTGCGATGCCGCATGGCGCGCGTAGCCCGCGAGCGAACCGAGCGCCCGGCCCGGATAGCCGATCGCGCGCGCCGGATGGTGGCGGGCGAGCTCGCCCACGAATTCGCCGCGCAGCTCGGCCACGCCGTCGAAGCCCGGCAGGAACACGATCCCGGTGGCCGGAAAGGGAGAGCTCATTCGCGGTGGTAGGGGTGGTGTGCGAGGATCGTCCAGGCGCGGTAGAGCTGCTCGGCCACGACCACGCGCACCAGCTGGTGAGGCAGCGTGAGCGCGGAGAGGGAGAGTACCTTGTCGGCGCGCTGCTTCAGCGCGTCGCCGAGCCCGTCGGCCCCGCCGATGGCGAACACCGGATGCGTGCCGTCGCGCATCCACGCTGAGAGCATCACGGAAAGCCCCAGCGTCGACACCGCCTTGCCGCGCTCGTCGAGGGCGAGGAGCGTGGCGCCCTCCGGGAGCGCGTCGAGCATCCGCCTCGCCTCGTCCGCCTTGGTCCTGTCGGGCTTGATCTCCACCAGCTCCACGCGCACCTCCGGCGGCATGCGCCGCGCGTATTCGTGGAAGCCCTCCTGGATCCACGCCGGCATCTTGTGGCCTATCGCGAGGATCGTGACGCGCACGCGGGCGCTCTACGCCGCGCGCCGGCGCGACGCACCCTTCTCGGCGGGCTTCTTGCGCGCGCGGGGAGCGGGCTTTCTCTTCACGGCGACCGGCTCCGTGGAATTCACCACCTTGTCGAACTTGCCGTCGCCCCAGAGCTCCTCGAGGTTGTAGTACTGGCGCACCGCCGGCTGCATCACGTGGGCGACGATGTCGCCAGCGTCGACCAGGACCCAGTCGCCGCTCTCTTCGCCCTCGGTGCCGATGATGGCGGCTCCGGCATCCTTCAACGCGTCGCGCACGTGGCGCGAGAGCGCCTTGGTCTGGCGCGCGGAGTCGGCGCTCGCGACCACGATCCAGTCGAAGATCGCGGTGACGTTGCGCACGTCGATGGCCTGGATGTCGCGCGCCTTGATGTCCTCGAGGGCGCCGAT
>JBDTXQ010000408.1:0-3075 GCA_040006115.1 Usitatibacter sp. | reverse complement strand
GCGCGCGATCCGGCGCTGCTGCTGGCGCTCGGCAAGCTCTGCATGCGCCAGGAGCTGTGGGGCAAGGCGCAGAGCTACATCGAGGCGAGCCTCGCGCTCGAGCCCACGCACGACGGCCACATGACGCTCGCGGCGCTGATGGAGCGCCTAGGCAAGCCGCAGGAGGCGATCCTGCATTTCCGCCGCAGCGCCGAACTGGCGGGCTGAAGAACACCACGGGAGGAAACATGCGCCAGTATTCCCCGCTGACCCTCGCGCGCCTCGAGGCCGGCGCGCGCGTTGCCGAACCGATGACTCCCGGGCGCGTCACCCTGGACGACCCGGCGTTCTCGGTGATGACCGACCTTCGCGAAGTGTCCGCGGCGACCACGCGGCCCGACGAGACCATCGACGCGGCGCACGCGCAGATGATCCGGCGCGGGGTGCGCCTGCTCTTCGTGCTCGACGACGCCGGGGCCGTGAGCGGGGTGATCACCGCGACCGACCTCCTCGGCGAGAAGCCGGTGCGCTTCATGCAGGCGCGCGGCGTCTCCCACGCCGAGATCCTCGTGGAAGACATCATGACGCCGGCCTCGATGCTGGAAGCGCTGCCGCTCCTCGAAGTCGCGCAGATGCGCGTCGGCCACATCGTCGCCACGCTGAAGGCCGTGGGGCGCAAGCACCTGATGGTCGCCGAGGACGGCGGGCGGCGCATTCGCGGCCTCTTCTCCGCCTCGCAGCTCGCGCGCCAGCTGGGCATGGAGCTGCAGACATTCGAGGTGGCGCGGACTTTCGCGGACATCGAGGCGGCGCTGGTTCGCTGAGCCGCTCCACGTGGCCGACCGGTATCGCGAGCTCTACGAGGCGTTTCGCTGGAAGGTCCCGGCGGACTTCAACATCGCCGAATGGGCCTGCCGCCGCTGGGCCGGCGAGCGCCACCGCCTCGCGCTCTACTGGGAGGACGAGTCGGGCGCGACCGAGGCCTGGAGCTACTGGGACCTGCAGCAGGCGGCCAACCGGCTGGCCAATGCGCTCGCTTGCCTCGGGGTCGCGCGCGGCGATCGCGTGGCGCTGATCCTTCCGCAGCGCCCCGAGACGGTGGTCACCTACCTCGCGTGCTTCCAGATGGGAGCCGTCGCCGTGCCCCTGTCGTTCCTCTTCGGTCCCGAAGCGCTCGAATACCGGCTCGCCGACAGCGCCGCGAAGGTCGTGATTGCCGACGCCGACACGCTCGCGACGCTGGAGAGCGTGCGCGGCAGGCTGCCCGATCTCGAGCACGTGATCGGTTGCGCGGGTGCGAAGGGCGCGCGCGTGCTCGACTGGGACGCGACGCTTGCGGCGGCGGCGCGCGCCTTCGAGCCGGGCGCGTCTAGCGCGAGCGATCCGGCGGCCATCATCTATACGAGCGGCACCACGGGCCCACCGAAAGGCGCGCTGCTGCCGCACTCGGCGCTCCTCGGCAACCTCTCCGGCTTCGAGCTCTCGCACGACGACTTCCCCCGGCCGGGAGACCTCTTCTGGTCGCCCGCGGACTGGGCGTGGACCGGGGGCCTCTGGGACGCGCTCATGCCGACGCTCTTTCACGGGCAGACGATCCTCGGCTACCGCGGGCGCTTCGATGCCGAGCGCGCGTTCCGGCTGATCGAGAAATACGCGGTGCGCAACACGTTCCTCTTTCCGACCGCGCTCAAGATGATGATGAAGGCGTATCCGCGGCCCCGGGAGGCCTTCGAGCTGAGCCTGCGAACGCTGATGTGCGGCGGCGAGGCCCTGAGCCCCGCGGTCTTCCAATGGTGCCGCGACGGGCTCGGCGTCACCGCCAACGAGATCTTCGGCCAGACCGAGATGAACTACATCGTCGGGAACTCGCACGGCCATTGGCCGGTAAAGCCGGGCTCGATGGGCCGTCCGTATCCGGGACACCGCATCGCGGTGATCGACGAGGGCGGGCGCGAGCTCGCCGACGGCGCGGTGGGCGACGTGGCGCTCAATCGCCTCTCGCCCGACGGCACGCCCGACCCGGTGTTCTTCCTCGAGTACTGGAAGAATCCTGGGGCGACCGCGGAGAAATACACGGGCGACTGGTGCCGCACGGGCGACCAGGCTGCGCGCGATGCCGACGGATATCTCTGGTACCACGGGCGCGCGGACGACATCTTCAAGGTGTCGGGCTACCGCGTCGGCCCTACAGAGATCGAGAATTGCCTGATGAAGCATCCCGCGGTGGAAAACTGCGCCGTGGTGCCCGCGCCCGACGAGACGCGCGGCTCGGTGGTGAAGGCGTTCATCCTCCTCGCACCCGGCCACGCGCCGTCCGACGCCCTGAAGGAATCGATCCGCGAGCACGTGAAGAGCCAGCTCGCCGCCTACCAGCAGCCGCGCGAGATCGAGTTCGTGACGGAGCTGCCGATGACGACGACCGGCAAGGTGCAACGCAAGGTGCTGCGCGAGCGCGAGGCGGCGCGCGCTATTTCTTCGGGTCGACCGACGGCGTGAACGCGTCGCAGTAGAACTCATCTTCCGGGAGCCTGCGCTCCTCGACAAATGTCTTCTTCGCGAGGTCGGTCATCGCCGGGGCGCCGCACGCGTACACCTGGTAGCCCGAGAGATCGACAAAGTCGTCGAGCACGGCCTGGTGGACGAACCCGGCGCGCCCCGGCCATCGATCCTCCGGGAGCGGATCGGAGATTACCGGAATGTAGGTGAAGTTGGGGTGGTCGATTTGCCACCGGATCGGGAGCTCGGGCATGTAGAGATCGCGCAGCGACCTCACGCCCCAGTAGAGAACCATCGGGCGGTCCTCGCCGTGGTGGAAAGCGTGCTCGATGATCGCCTTCACCGGCGCGAAGCCGGTGCCGCCCGCGACGAAGATCATCGGCTTGTCGTCGTCCTCGCGCAGGTAGAAGGTGCCGAGCGGCCCCTCGAAGCGCAGGATGGCGCGCTCCTTCATCTCGTCGAACACGTAGCTCGAGAAGGCGCCGCCGGGGGACTTGCGCACGTGCAGCTCGATCAGCTGGTCGTTGTGCGGCGCGTTGGCCATGGAGAAGCTGCGCCGCTTGCCGCTCTTCAGGAGGATGTCGATGTACTGCCCGGCGA
>JBDTXQ010000407.1:0-3076 GCA_040006115.1 Usitatibacter sp. | reverse complement strand
TGCACGGCAGGAAGAGCCACGCGTATTGCTGCGGGCCGAGGTGCAGGTGCTCGCCCAGGAACACCGGCGCCGACACGATGTAGAGGAAGAACGCGTTGAAGTTGAAGCCCACGCAAAGCGAGAGCAGCAGGAATCGCAGGTTGATCCCGACTTCCTCGTAGCCTTTCAGGAGCGCCACGAAGTGGAAGGGTTGGCGATTCTCGTGAGGCAGGGTCTCCGGCAAACGGATCCATGCGGCCACCACCAGGACCAGGCCGATCGCGGTGAGGAACCAGAAGATCGAGCGCCAGCCGAGGCCCGCGAAGAGAAAGCCGCCGATCACGGGAGCGATGGCCGGCGCGAGCCCGAAGAAGAGCGTCACCAGCGACATGAGGCGCTGCGCGTCTTCGGAGCCGAACAGGTCGCGGATCATCGCGCGGCCAACCACCATGCCCGCCCCCACCGAGAGTCCCTGCACCACGCGCCACGCGATCAGCGCCTGCGCGCTCGGCGCGAGCGCCGCGCCCGCCGAGGCGAGCGTGTACACGACCAGCGCCACGAGGATCACGGAGCGGCGCCCGAAGCTGTCGGAGAGCGCGCCGTGGAAGAGGAACATGAGGCCGAAGGCGAAGAGGTACGCCGAGAGCGTCTGCTGGATCTCGAGTGGCGTCGCGCCGAGCGAAGCCTGGATCCCTGCGAAAGCCGGCAGGTAGGCGTCGATCGAGAAGGGGCCGAGCGCGGAGAGCGCGGCGAGGATCGCCGCGAACCTCCAGCGGAAGGCGCGCGAGCGGACGTCCGCCTGGATCAGCAAGGGCTCATCTCGGCGCGGCGGCGAGTGCCGCGCGAACGCGCGCGATCACTTCGTCCCAGTCGCCCGGGCGCGCCTGGCGAAAGAGGCGCGCGGTCGGATACCAGGGGCTGTCGTCTCGGTCGAGGAAGTAGCGGTAATCAGCCATCCAGGTGAGGAGGATCCACGCCGGGCGTCCGAGCGCGCCCGCGAGGTGCGCGATCGAAGTGTCCACAGAGATCACGAGGTCGAGCGCGTTGGCGAGCGCCGCGGTGTCGGCGAAATCGCGCAGCTGCTCGTCCCAGCGGCGCACGCCCGGCAGGCGCGCGAGCGCGTCCCGGTCACCGGGCCGCAGGTCTTTCTGGAGGCAATGGAACTCGAAGTCCAATCCGAAGAGGGGCGCGAGATGCCGCAACGCCATGCTGCGGTTGTGGTCGTTCCTCTGCGCGGGGTTGCCGGCCCACGCGACGCCGATGCGCGCTTTCGTTCGCGGGCCGAGCCGCTCGTTCCATTCGCGCTGGCGCGCTTCCTCCACGCAGAGATACGGCACGCGCGAGGGAATTGTCTCAACGCGGGTGCCGAAGGCGAGCGGCAGGCTCGCGAGCGGGACCTGGAAGTCGAAGGCAGGCGCGGCCGAGTTCTTCGCCACCACGCGCGCCGCGGGAAAGCTCGATTCCATCAGCGCCTTCAGCACGGCGGGCGTCTCGAAGATCACGTGCGCGCCGCGCCCGATCACCTCGTGCACGTAGCGCGCGTACTGGATGGTATCGCCGAGCCCCTGCTCGGAATGGACCAGCACCGTCTTTGCCGCGATGTCCTCCTTGCCGAGCCAAAGCGGCCGGGCGAAGGCGCGCAAATGCGGCGCGATGTCCTCGGTCTTCCAGCGCCACTCGAAGAGCTCCCAGCCACGCTCGTACTCGCCGCGCAGCAGGTGCAGGAGCGACATGTTCCAGCGCGGCTCCGCGTAGTCGGGGCGCGCGTCCACGCAGGCCCGGTAGCTAGCGAGCGCCTCGTCCCAGCGGCGCAGGTCGTGAAGCACGAAGCCGCGGTTGTTGAGCGCTTCGGGATACACCGGCCGCAGCTCGAGCGCCCGATCGATGCTTTGCAGCGCCTCTTCCCAGCGGCTCATTTCCTTCAACGCGAGCCCGAGGTTGCTGTGCGCCTCTGCATAATCGGGCTTCGCCAGGAGGGCTTGCCGGTAGTCGCGCACCGCCTCGTCCCAGCGGCGCAGCTCGCGCAGCACCGCGCCGCGATTGTTGAGCGCCTCCGGATGGTTCGGGCGAAGCTCGAGCGCGCGCTCGTAGCTTTGCAGCGCTTCGTTCCAGCGCCTCAATTTCTGCAGCACGTTGCCGCGGTTGTTGTGCCCGCGTGCATTCGCCGGATCCAGCTCCAGCGCGCGCGTATAGCTCGCGAGCGCCTCCTCCCAACGGCGCATTTCGCCCAGGACCACGCCGCGGTTGTAGAGCGCGTCGACGAAGCCCGGCTGGAGCGCAGCCGCGCGCTCGAAGCTCGCCAGCGCCTCGTCCCAGCGCTTCATCTGCTGCAGGACGACGCCGCGGTTGTTGAAGCCCTCGGCGAAATCCGGTGCCACCTCGACGGCGCGCGAGAAGTGCTCGAGGGCTGACGCGGGGTTGCCGCTCTGGAGCGCGAGCGCGCCCGCCATGTTGATCGCATCGAGGTGGCGCGGATCGGCGCGCAGCACGAGCTCGCAGAGCTTCGCGGCCTCGGCGAACTGGCCCGATTGGTAGGCGGAAATCGCCCCTTGCATTGCCTGGGACGGGGTCATCTGCGCCTCGCGAGTGGCGCGCGTCACGGACACAGGTATCCGGGGCCGCTCGGATTCTTGAAGCAGCCCACCGACTCCGGGAGGAGATGCTTGGGCAGCCAGAGCACGACCTCCGGAAAGAAAATGCAGAAGGCGATCGCGGCGAGGAACACGACGTAGATCGGCAACGAGGCGATCATCGCCTGGCCGAAGCGCACGCCGATGAACTTGGACGCCATCAGCAGCGCGAGGCCGTAGGGAGGCGTTATCAGCCCGAAGGCGAGCGTCACGATGATGACGACGCCCATGTGCACCGGGTTGATGTTGGCCGTCTGGGTGAGCTCCGTGATGATCGGCATGAAGATGATGATCGCCGGGATCGCGTCGATGAAGTCGCCGACGATGATGAAGAGGGCCACCAGCAGCAGCATGATCATGAAGGGATCGTTGCCCGCGGCGCCCGCGATCCAGCCGGACACCACGGCGGGCCCGCGCAGGTAGGCGAGCATCCAGCCGAAGGCCGAAGCCGCGGCGATGGTGATGAG
>JBDTXQ010000406.1:0-3084 GCA_040006115.1 Usitatibacter sp. | reverse complement strand
GCGATCTCGTTCCAGTTCCTGCAGCGCTCGATCGAGTCGTGGTTCGACGTGCGCGTCGACGAATCCCTGAAGAGCGGCATCAACCTCGCGCGAAACGCGCTCGAGAACGCCCGCGACCAGCTGGGCCAGAAGGCCGAGTCGATGGCGCAGGCGCTCGCGTCCTCCCAGGCGGTCGAGGCGGCGACGCTGAACCGGCTGCGCGAGCAGCATTCGATCGAGGAGGCCACGCTCCTCACCTCGCGCGGCAAGATCATCGCGCAGTCGGGAGTGGAGCCGGTGGCGCTGCTCCCCGACCTTCCGAGCCCCGCCACGCTCCGCCAGGTCCGCACCCAGCAGTCGGTGCGCACGATCGAGTCGATCCCGCAACGCGGGCTCTACCTGCGCGTGCTCGTTCCCGTGAACGTGCTCACCATCGCCGACGACATCCGGATCCTGCAGGTTCTGCAGCGCGTGCCGATCGCGATTGCGCGCGAAGCCGAGCTCGTCGAAAAGGGCTACAAGGATTACCAGGAGCTCCTCCTCGCGCGCGCCGACCTGAAGAACATCTTCAGCCTCACGCTCACGCTGGCGATGCTGCTCACCCTCTTCTCCGCGCTCGCGCTCGCCTTCGTTCTCTCGGAGAGGCTCTCCGCTCCGCTCTCCGCCCTCGCCGAGGCGACGCGCGCGATCGCCAAGGGCGATTACTCGAAGCTGAATCCGGTGAAGAGCCGCGACGAGTTCGGCGTGCTAACGCAGTCGTTCAACACGATGACGCGCCAGATCGCCGACGCGACCGACGCCATGGAACGCAACCAGCAGCTGCTGGTGAATTCCAAGACCTACCTGGAGAGCATTCTTTCCAACCTCACCTCGGGCGTGCTCACCTTCGATGAGCGCCTGTACGTGAAGACCATGAACGCCGCGGCCAACGCGATCCTTGCGGTGCCGGGTGGCGCCTTCCACGGCATCAAGCTCTCGGAGTGGCCGCGCCACGTGCAATCGGTCGCGCCGTTCGCCGAGATCGCGCTGCGCCAGTTCGCGTCGTCGGGCATGCGCCAGTGGGAAGAGCAGATGGAGTACCGCCGCGCCGACGGGCAGCGCACCCTTCTCATCCGCGGCACGCGGCTCGGCTCGCGCGGCGAGGAGGGATACGTGGTGGTCTTCGACGACATCACCCACCTCATCCAGGCGCAGCGCGACGCCGCATGGGGCGAGGTGGCGCGCCGCCTCGCGCACGAGATCAAGAACCCGCTCACCCCGATCCAGCTCTCCGCGGAGCGCCTGCAGCAGAAGTTGAAGGACAAGCTCCCGGAACACGAGGCCGACATCCTGAAGCGCGCCACCAGCACGATCGTGACGCACGTCGCCGCGCTGAAGGGGATGGTGGACGACTTCACCCAGTACGCCCACGCCTCGCGCATGAACGCCAAGGCCGTGAACCTGAACGAGCTGGTGCGCGAAGTGCTGGTGCTGTACGAGGCGATGGGAGTGGCGATCGAGCCGCGCCTAGCCGAAAACCTGCCGTCGATCTATGCGGATCCGGCAATGCTGCGCCAGGTTCTGCACAACCTCTTCCAGAACGCGATCGACGCCCTCACCGGGGTCGAGAACCCGCGCATCCTCGTGAACACGAGCTTGGGCACGGGCGGCGTGCTCCTTACCGTGCGCGACAACGGCACCGGCATCGCCGAAGGCGTCATGGGCCGCATCTTCGAGCCGTACGTGACCACCAAGCCGAAGGGCACGGGGCTGGGGCTCGCCATCGTGAAGAAGATCGTCGATGAACACCACGGCAGGATCCTGGTCGAAAACGTGAAGCCTCACGGTGCCACCGTGAGCATCGTCCTGCCCGCCAAGGCCGCTTAACAACCCGATGTCCGCCAACCAGATCCTCGTCGTCGACGACGAAGTCGGCATCCGGGAGCTGCTTTTCGAGATCCTGCGCGACGAGGGCTATGGCGTGCGCCTCGCCGAGAACGCGCAGACCGCGCGCTCGGCGCGGAAGGAGATGCGTCCCGACCTCGTGCTCCTGGACATCTGGATGCCCGACACCGATGGCATCACGCTGCTGAAGGAGTGGGCGGGCAGCGGGTTGCTCACCATGCCCGTGGTGATGATGTCGGGCCATGGCACGATCGACTCCGCGGTTGAGGCGACCCGCATCGGCGCCTTCGACTTCCTCGAGAAGCCCATCAGCCTTCCCAAGCTCCTCGCCACCGTGGGCAAGGCGCTCGCGGGCGGGCGCGTCCTGCCCAAGACCGGGTTGGCCCTTGTGAACCTGGGACGCGCGCGCGTGATCCAGGAGCTGCGCCAGCGCCTCGAGCAGGTGGGACGGCTGCGCACGCCCGTGCTCTTCACGGGCGAGCCGGGATGCGGATTCGAACTGTGCGCGCGCCACCTTCACCTCGCCAATACCCCATGGGTGGCTCCCGAGGAGATCGAGTGGCTGGCGACCAACGCGTTCGAGCCGCTGAACGAGGCGCGCGAAGGCACGCTGTTCCTGCCGGAGATCACGCTCCTCTCGAAGGCGGAACAGAAGGGGCTCGTGCAGCTGATCGGGAAGCTCGATAAATTCAACGTGCGGCTCGTCTGCGCCGCCACGGGCCCCCTTCCCGCCATGGCGGAGGACGGGCGCTTCGACGCGGCCCTTTATCATCAGCTCTCGGGCCTCACCATCCGCGTGCCTTCGCTGGGCGACCATCCCGAGGACATCCCCGACATCGCCATGACGATGCTTACGCAGCTGGTCGACGCCAACGAAGTGCCGCTGCGCACGCTCACCGTGGGCGCGCTCAACGTGATGCGCAACCTCGACTGGCCGGGCAACCTCCCGGTGCTTCAGAACGTGGTGAAGACCCTCGCCCTCACCACGCTCACCAACGACATCGCCGGCGACGACGTGAACCGCGTGGCGCGCGAATTCAACCTCGGCCCGCGCGAGCAGGCGACCACCGAGGTGGGCGTCTCCCTAGACCTGCCGCTGCGCGATGCCCGCGAGCAGTTCGAGAAGCAGTATTTCCTGCACCACATCCGCCGCGAGGACGGCAACATGTCGCGCGTGGCCGATCGCGTGGGCCTCGAGCGCACGCACCTCTACCGCAAGCT
>JBDTXQ010000405.1:0-3085 GCA_040006115.1 Usitatibacter sp. | reverse complement strand
AACTTGTCCTGGTAGGCGTAGATGTAGGTCGGGATCACGCGGAAGTCGTTCGCGAGGTTCTTCACCTTCGCGCTGTTGATCAGTTCCTGGCCCTTCAGGATGCCGCCCAGAAGAAGGCCGATGATGACGAGCACTATAGCGATCTCGACGAGGGTGAAGCCGGACTGTTGCGATCTCATGGTGTTTCTCCGAGGGTTGTTTTCCTGTCTCTGAGCAAGGTATTGCAAGCGCCGTGCCATACGCAATAAGATATTGTTTTTTAGTATAATTCGTCTTTTGCTGGACATCTCTGGGGGTATCCACCCTAGCAATCTGTCCGCCGTTCCGACACCGCGTGTCGGCATTCCGACGCTTGGGGCTCCCGATGGCTTCCGCTCCGACATCCACCGCGCGACGCCTCGCCTCCGGCATCGCCGCCCACCGGCGCTGGGTCGTCCTCGCCATGCTGCTCGCGCTGCACGCGGCCCTCATTGCCGCGCCCGGAGGCGAGTTGCAGCGCGTGCTGCTGCTGGTGCACTTCGGGCTCTTCCTGCTGTGGCAGCCGTTCATCGCGGGCGAGCGCGAGCTCGAGATCTTCGCGGGCGTGCTCCTCTTCGGGATCGTCGCGATCACGCTCTACTTCCTCGCCGGCTGGATCATCGTGGGTTGGCTGCTCGTGCTGCTCGGCATCCTCGGCGGCCGCGTGTTCACCGTCCAGGCGGTCCAGCGCAATCGTTTCTACCTCGTCGCCTTCAGCTACGTCCTCGCGATCCTCCTCCTGCGCGCCGTTCCCGCGCTGCTCCTCCCCGACCAGCCGATCCCGGAGCCGCTCGCGCATTTCGGCGCCATCGTCCTGCCGCTGATGCTGCTGCTCCTCGCCGTCCTTCCCCTCGGCAACCAGGAGCAGACCGGCGCGGGCCAGGTGTTCGATTTCTTCTACGCCGTGCTGGTCTTCCAGCTGGGAGTCGTGCTGGTGCTGGGCTCGATCGCGGTGATGCGCTTCACCGACGACCATTACTTCACCTCCGTGGCGCTCACCGTCCTGGGCTTCGGCGCGGCGCTCTTCGTCCTCGCCGTGCTTTGGAACCCGCTGCGCGGCTTCGGCGGGCTGCGCACCTATTTCTCGCGCTACCTCCTGTCGGTGGGCATGCCCTTCGAGCTCTGGATGCGCAGGATCGCGGAGCTCTCCGAGACCGAGCCCGACTCGAGCGTCTTCCTCGACGAGTCGTTCCGCGATATCGCCTCCTTCCCGTGGATCCGCGGCGCGCGGTGGCGCTCGCCCGACGGCGAGAGCGGATTCGGGGTCGAGGACGGATACGCGACGCGCTTCACCTACCACCAGCTCGAGGTGATCTTCCACACGGAGGTGAGCCTCTCGCCTGCGCTCTTCCTGCACATGCGCCTCCTCGCGCAAGTCGTCGGCGAGTTCTACGAGGGCAAGCGCCGCGAGAACGCGCTGCGGCGCAACGCCTACCTGCAGGCGGTGCACGAGACCGGCGCGCGCCTCACCCACGACGTGAAGAACCTCCTGCAGTCGCTATACGCGCTCACGTCGATGGCGCCGCGCGGGGACGCGGGCGGCTACGACGCGCTTCTGCAGCGCCAGCTCCCCCAGCTCACCAAGCGCCTCCACGCGACGCTCGAGAAGCTGCGCGCCCCGGAAATCGCCACGCGCGAGCTGTCGGTCACCTCGCGCGCCTGGTGGGCCGACCTCGAGCGGCGCATGGGGGATGCGGGCCTGGTGCTCAAGCCATCGATCGAGATGGACGTCGAGGTGCCTGGCGCGCTTTTCGACAGCTTCGTCGAGAACGGCATCGACAACGTGCGCGAGAAGATGGCGCGCGAGCGCGACATCGAGCTATCGATCGTCTTCTCATGCGACCTGCGGCGGGTCGAGCTGTCGGTGTGCGATACGGGAAGCCCGGTGGCGGAAGACATCACCCGGAAGCTCCTCCGCGAGCCGATCGAGCGCGACGGCGGCATGGGCATCGGCCTCTACCATGCGGCGCGGCAGGCGAAGCTCGCCGGCTATCGCGTCGAGCTCACGCACAACCGCGCGGGATACGTATGCTTCACCCTCGCGCGCGAGGACTCCGGCCCGCCGGCGCTAGGCTAGCGCGGCGAGGACTTCGTCCAGCCCCGCGCGCCAGCCGGCGATGCGCACGCCGAGCTCGCGTGCAAGCCTGTCGCTCGACAAGACCGAATACGCGGGCCGCATCGCCGGCGTCGGGTAGTCGCGCGTGGCGATCGGCAGCACGCGCGGCGCGGTGAAAGGTTGCACGCGCGCGCGCCGCTCGAAGATCTCGCGCGCGAAGCCGCACCATGTGGTCTCGCCCGCGGCGCTCGCGTGATAGAGGCCGCCCGCATCCGTCGCACGCGCCACGTCGGCGTCCTCGATGGGCCGCGCGGCATCGCCCGCCGTGAGCAGCTCGCGCACGGCGCGAGCGAGCTGCAGGCTCGAGGTGGGCGCGCCGCGCTGGTCGTCGACGACGCGCACCTCGGCGTTGGCGGCCGCGAGGCGCAGCATGGTGAGCATGAAGTTCCTGCCGCGCGGCCCGTACACCCAGCTCGTGCGCAGGATGAAATGCGCGCAGCCGCTCGCCTGCACCGCGCGCTCGCCCACGAGCTTGGAGCGGCCATAGGCGCCCAGCGGGTTCACCGCGTCGCTCTCGACGTAGGGACGCGTCGCGGTGCCGTCGAACACGTAGTCGGTGGAAAAATGAATCAGCAGCGCGCCGGCGCGCTTCGCCTCCTCGGCGATGATGCCGGGAGCCACGCCGTTCACCGCCTGCGCGAGAGCCTCCTCGGTCTCGGCGCGATCGACCGCGGTGTGGGCCGCCGCGTTCACGATCACGTCGGGCCGCGCCTCGCGGATGCGCGCCGCGATCTCGCCGGGGCGCGCCAGGTCGAGCGTCGAGCGGTCGTGGGCGATCACCTCGGCGCGCCCGCGCAGCTCGCGCGCGACCTCGGCACCGACCTGGCCGCCGGCGCCCGTCACCAGCACTCGAATCATGGGAAGGTTTCCGCCCGCTCGAGCGGCATGCCCGCCGCGTCCTTCGGCTTGAGGAGGGGCGCGCCGGCGAGCGGCCAGTCGATGCCGACGGCG
>JBDTXQ010000404.1:0-3090 GCA_040006115.1 Usitatibacter sp. | reverse complement strand
GGCGAGTAGAGGCTGGTGGCGGGGTCCTTCTTCACGTAGCCGAGGATCGACAACGTGGAGAGCAGGCGGTAGACGTTGGGCTTGGTGAGGCCCAACTCGCGCGAAAGCTCGGTGAGACGACGGGGCCGGTCCGAGCGGACCAACGCCTCGAGCAGGTTAAGCGCCTTCTGGACCGTCTGTTCCATCGGCTTTTCACCCACCGATCAATGTTTTGGAAATCGTATCACTACCGCGCGAACCGCGCATTGGGGGCTAGATCAGCGCGGGACGATCGTCGAGCTCGTTCCTCTCCTCGCCGTTCGCGGGAAAATCGCGGGCGACCAGGTCGGAGACTGCGCGCACCCCCGCGATCGAACCCTCCTCGAAGCGCCCGTCGCCGAATGCCGCCTCCATCGCGCGGCAGATCGCCTGCCATTCCGCCGGCTGCACGCGCTTGTCGATGCCGCGATCCGCGACAATTTCCACCGAGCGGTCGGCGAGCAGCACGTAGATCAGCACGCCATTGTTCTCCTCGGTGTTCCACACGCCGCGCAGGCCGAAGAGCTCGCCGGCGCGCGCACGAGACGCGAGGTCGCGCCACAGCTGCCATGAGTTGAGCTCGGCCTCGACCACGAAGCACACTTCGCCGCGATGGCGTTTTTCCTGGACGGCGATCTCGCGCTGGATCGCGTCGAAAGTGGTGGGTGGAAATGCGCGCAGCGCTTTCGCGGGGCGCATGAGGACGTGGCGCCAGAAACGCTTCAGCTCCATCACCAGCTCCCCGAGGCGCCGCCGCCGTCGAATCCGCCGCCGCCGCCGCTGAAGCCTCCGCCGCCGCCGCCGCCCCCACCGCCGAAGCCGCCCGGGACATAGCCTCCTCCCCAGCCCCCGCGCGATGCGCTGCGCACGCCGCCTGCGCCGGCGAAGAGCGTGATCACGAAAGCGACGACGGCGGCAATGACGCCGACCCCGAGGCTGCCGAGGATGAACCACGCGGCCACGCCGGTAAGTCCGGAGGTGGCCGACGCGCCGAGGAAGCGCCCCAGGATCCCGCGCAGGAACATCCCCACCACGGGAACGAGGAAGAAGCCGATGAAGAGGAAATCGGAATACGAAGAGACGGAACCGACCTTCGGCCTCGGCTTGGCCGAGGGAGCGGGCAGGGACTCGCCCTCGATCGCCTTCATGATCGCGTCCACGCCCGCGTCGATGCCGCCGGCGAAGTCGCCATCGCGAAAGCGTGGCGCGACGATTTCGGAGACGATGCGCTTGGAGAGCGCGTCGGTGAGCGTGCCCTGCGTGCCGCGTCCGGTCTGGATGCGGATCTTGCGATCCTGCTTCGCGATCACCAGCAATGCGCCGTCGTCAATGCCCTTCCTGCCGAGCTTCCATTCATCGGTCACGCGTCCGGCGAACTCCTCGATGGTCTCGTTGCCGAGCGTGGGAACCAGCAGGACCGCAACCTGCGAGCCCTTCTGCGCCTCGAAGGCCGCGAGCTTCGCCTCGAGCGCCTCGCGTTGCGCCGTGGTGAGCGTGCTCGTGAGGTCGGTCACCCGCGCCGAGAGCTTCGGCACGGCGGTGACGTCCGCCGGCGTCGCCGCGAATGCGACAGCCGCGAAAAGAGCGGCCGCCCCGAGGGCGAGGCGGCCGGCGACGAGGGTCATGGCGCGGCTACTTCGACGGTGCGGGCGCGGCGGGAGCCGGAGCCGGCTTCGGCGAGAAGTCCACTTTCGGCGGGCGCGCGATCGCCTTCTCGTCCTCGACCGTGAAGGAAGGCTTCTCCTTGTAGCCGAACATCATCGCCGTAAGGTTGGTCGGGAACTTGCGCGCGAGGATGTTGTAGTCCTTCACCGCGGCGATGAACCGGTTGCGCGCCGTGGTGATGCGGTTCTCGGTCCCCTCGAGCTGCGCCTGGAGCTCGCGGAAATTGGCGTCGCTCTTCAGCTGCGGGTAGTTCTCCGCGACCACCAGGAGCCGGCTCAACGCCCCGGTGAGCTCGCCTTGGGCTTGCTGGAATTTCTGCATCGCCGCGGGATCGTTGAGCGCCTCGGGGGTCAGGTTCACGGAAGTCGCGCGCGCCCGTGCGTTGGTGACGCCGATGAGGACGTCCTTCTCCTGCGCGGCATAGCCCTGGACCGTGGCCACGAGGTTGGGGATCAGGTCGGCGCGGCGCTGATACTGGTTCAAGACTTCGGACCAGGCAGCCTTCACCTGCTCGTCCTTGCCCTGGAACTCGTTGTATCCGCAGCCGGAAAGGGTGAGCGCCGCGAAGAGCGAAACAGCCCACAGGATCTTGCGCATTGTTCTTTCTCCTCGAAGGCTCGCGATCGAGCCACGCGAATGATGCGGGCGGAAGCCCGCGATTTCAAGCCGCTCCGGCCATTGTCTTTCGCGCGAAGAGGAGGTCCTCCCACGCCTTCGCCTTCTCCGGGAGGCTGCGCAGGAGGTAGGCGGGATGGTAGGTGACGACCAACGGCGTGCCCTTGTAGTCGTGCACCTTGCCGCGCAGGCTTGCGAGGCTCGCCTCCGCTCCGAGCAGGCGCAACGCCGCGGTCTTGCCGAGCGCCACGATGAGGCGCGGCCGGATGAGCTCGATCTGGCGGTCGAGGAAAGGCGCGCACGATGCGATCTCCTCCGCGCTCGGCGTGCGGTTGCCGGGGGGGCGGCATTTCACCACGTTGGCGACGTACGCCTCGCGCCCCCGCGCGATGCCGATTGCGGCGAGCATGCCGTCCAGAAGCTTGCCGGCCTGGCCGACGAAGGGCTCGCCCCGCTCGTCCTCTTCCGCGCCCGGACCCTCGCCCACGAAGAGCCACGGCGCCGACTCGTTGCCGACGCCGAACACGGCTTGCTTGCGCTGCTTGCACAGACCGCATGCAGTACAGCCGCGCACGGTGTCCTTGAGCGCATCCCAATCCAGGGGCGCAAGGTCGCCGACCGGCCCGCTCGCGACCTGCTGCGCCTCGTACAAACCCACCACGTTCGCGAGCTCGAGCTCCCTCAGCATCCTCGCGTCCATCACAGCGCGAGCCCGAGGAAGAGCGCGTCTTCGCGGCCGGTGACCGCAGGGTAGTACTCGGGGCGGATCGCGATCTGCTGGAAGCCGAGCGC
>JBDTXQ010000403.1:0-3092 GCA_040006115.1 Usitatibacter sp. | reverse complement strand
CCAGCTGGACGGGATGCACGTGGGCTTGCTCGCGCCATTGTCGTAGGCCTGCACGCCGATGGTGATCGCGTCCGCCCAGTCGGAGACCGTCGTCGAACAGGGATCGGGCAGCGCCGCCGGCACCGCGAGCTGCTTCACGTTGAGCTCCCCGTAGAAGCCCGCCACGCGCAGGTCGTCGGAGAGGAGCTCCATCGCGAAGCGGCCGTTCTCGATCTGGCGGCTGGTGCGCTCGAGCTCGTTCCTGGCCGCGCTGGTGCTCGCGAACACCGTGGTGAGCGCGGCGATCAACAGCATGCCGAGCACGATCGAGATCATGAGCTCGACCAGGGAGACGCCGGCGACGGCGCTCGGCGGGGAGGTGCGTCGCGACGCGATCGGGCTCATATGCACAGGCCCGGGTTCGCGGGATTGTTCTGCAGGCAGCCCACCACGACCCGGGTGAAGATCGCGCGCCGCGTGGCGTCGTTGCCGTAGGAGCCCTGGCCGCAGGTGGTCGCCCCGGGGGCGAGGGTGGGATTGAGGCCCTGCCAGACCACCGCGACGCCGTATTCCTTGTAGGGCTTGGTGGCGTCCGAGAGGTCGGTCACGCAGCCGCGCGCGCCGATCATGGCGCCCACGCTGGCGCCGCCTCCGCTCGTTTCCGCCGCGCCGAGGAGCGCGTTGCTCCATTCGCACAGGTCGCGCGCCGCCATGGTGGCCGTGGTGCCCGCGCAATCGGTCACCAGTGCCACGCCGGTGCCCAGCGGCGTGGCGGTCGCATAGTCCGCGCCGCGCCTGCGATTGGCGTTGATGCGGTCGACCATGTCCTGGGTGATGACGATCGCCTGCGCGCGCTGGAAGGACTCCATCTCGGAGAGCGTGATGCGCGTTTGCAGGCCGGCGAGGCCGAGGAGACCCACCACCACGATCACGATGGCGATCAGCACCTCGAGCATGGAGGTGCCGTGCTGCTTGCGCATTGCCTGGTTGGGACCTCGCTTCATGGGCACGCTCCCAGTGAGGAGATGGGCCGGCCGCTCAAGTCGACCTTGATGCATCGGTAGTAGGCGGCATCGACATACGGAGCGCTCACATCGAACTTTGGGATGACCGCGGCGCTGAGGCGCCCGGATCCGTTGAAGGTGACCGATGCGGGCCCGGCGATCGCCGCGGTTCCGAGGGGATCCTGGCGCGCGAGCACGGCGCCGCTGGAGTCCGTGGTGGTCCAACCGCCCGACCAGTCCGACGAATTCACCGGCGTGAGCGTGACGGAGGTGTTGCGCTTGATCGCCTCGCTTCTCGCGAGCACCAGGCCCGCGAAGGTGTCGAAGCTCGCCGTCTTCACCCGCTGGTTCCTGATCATCTTCGACATGCTCGGCGCGGCGAGCGCGGAGAGGGTCGCGAGGATCACCAGAACGATCATCAGCTCGACCAGGGTGAAGCCCGCGTGGGCGCGCCGTTGCATGGCATTACCAGCCGGGATTCCCGGCGCGCGTCTTCTGGCCGGTGTTGTCGATGGTAAGGACGCCGTCGGGGGCCTGCGCGGTGCCGGCGATCGGCGTCGCGACGATCGTGAACGACGGCGGCGTGGTGGCCGCGGCCGGCGTTGCCGTGAGCGCATAAAAGTTGGTGACGCTGGTGGCCGGGGTCAGGCTGAGCGTCGTGAGGAAGGCGGAGCCCAGCGCGTACGCGCGCGCGTCCATCAGGTATTGCTGCTGGCGGTTCGCCGCTTCCAGCATGAAGCTCTGCGTCTCGGCCCTGCGCCCCTTGCGCAGGTGCGTCTGGTAGGACGGAAAGCCGATCGCGACCAGGATGCCGATGATGGCAACCACGATCATGATCTCGATCAGGGTGAATCCCCGCTGTTTCCGCATGGCATTTTCCTCCGTGGCCTCGAAATTAAGCCAGGAGGCCCGGTTCGGCAAACGCCGCCCGACGAACGGCTCTAAACGCGATCCGGACGGTTCCCGGGGCGCGGGCTTCAGCCCGGCGGGGACATTCCCCGGGGGAGGGGGAAGGTGACCGTTTCCTCGATCCCCGCGAGCTCGCGCACCCGGGCCGCGCCCATCGCCTGCAGCCGCAGTAGCACCTCCTGGACCAGGATCTCGGGCGCGGATGCGCCGGCCGTGACGCCGACGGTGCGCGCGCCCTCGAGCCATTCGGGACGGATCTCGTCCGCCTTGTCGACCAGGAATGCCTCGCGGCCGAGGTTGCGCGCGACCTCGCGCAGGCGGTTGGAGTTGGAGCTGTTGGGCGAGCCCACCACGATCACCACGTCGCATTTGGGCGCCATGAACTTCACCGCGTCCTGGCGGTTCTGCGTGGCATAGCAGATGTCGTCCTTCTTCGGGCCGACGATCGCCGGGAAGCGCCGCTTCAACGCCGCGATGACGCGCGCTGCGTCGTCGATGGACAGCGTCGTCTGGGTCACGTAGGCGAGGCGCCCCGGGTCGGTCACGGCAAGCTTCGCGACGTCCTCCTCGCTCTCCACGAGATACATGCCGCTCGCGGCCTGGCCCATGGTGCCCTCGGCTTCGGGATGGCCCTCGTGGCCGATCATCACCACTTCGCGCCCGGCATCGCGCATCTTCGCCACTTCGACGTGCACCTTGGTGACGAGCGGGCAGGTGGCGTCGAAGACCTTGAGCCCGCGCGCCTCGGCCTCGCGGCGCACCTCGATCGCCACGCCATGGGCGGAGAAGATCACCGTGGAGCCGGCGGGGACCTCTTCCAGCTCCTCGACGAACACGGCGCCCTTCGCGCGCAGGTCGTCCACCACGAACTTGTTGTGCACGATCTCGTGGCGCACGTAGATCGGCGCCCCGTGCAGCTCGAGCGCGCGCTCCACGATGGCGATGGCGCGATCCACGCCGGCGCAGAAGCCGCGCGGCTTGGCGAGGAGTACTTCCATCGGATCGGTTGCGGGCCTGGGGGTGTTCACGGCTTCTCCTGTGGGGCGGCGCTCGCGCCTGGACCCGGGCGCATGCTGTCCCAGATGAGGATCGCGACGCCCACGGTGATCGCGGAGTCGGCGACGTTGAAGGCGGGCCAATAGTATCCCGCGGCGTGCAGCTGGATGAAATCCACCACGTGGCCCAGCGTGAGGCGGTCGT
>JBDTXQ010000402.1:0-3099 GCA_040006115.1 Usitatibacter sp. | reverse complement strand
GGCTACGTGCAGACCGACATGGTGATGGCGATCCGCGAGGACGTGCGCGAGAAGATCGTCGCCGAGATTCCCGCCGGGCGCCTCGCCCGCCCCGAGGAGGTCGCCGACGCCGTGGCGTTCCTCGCCTCCGAGAATGCCGCCTACATCACCGGCACCAACCTCTCGGTGAACGGCGGCCTGCACATGTATGCCTGACGGCGCGCCCAGTCGGCGAATCGCGCGGCCTCCATCGGCCTCGCGATGTAGTAGCCCTGCGCGAGCGGACAATCGAGGCTGCGCACCAGGTCCCACTCGACCTGCGTCTCGACCCCTTCGGCCACCGCATCGATGCGCAGCTTCACCGCCATCTCGAGGCTCGACTCGAGCATCGCCCGGCTCGCCGCGTTGCTGGAGGCGTTCTTCACGAACGACTGGTCGATCTTCAGCTCCGTGAACGGGATTCGCGACAGGCGCGCCATCGACGAGTAGCCGGTGCCGTAGTCGTCGATCGACAGCCCGAAGCCCTTCATGCGAAGCCGCGAGAGGTTCTCCAGGGTCTTGCCGATCTCGCTGGAGGCGGCCGACTCGGTGACCTCGAAGATCACGTGGCGCGGCTCGAGCCCTTCGGCCTCGACCGCCGCGACCATGCGCTCTGCGAGGCTCACGTCGGCGAGCGAGATGAGCGCGAGGTTCACCGAAACGCCCGCCCCCACCCCCGCGGCGCGCCACCGGGCGCACTCGCGCGCCGCCTGCGCGACGATCGTGTTGGTGAGGTTGTCGACTTCGCCGATTTCCTCGAGCACCGCCAGGAAGGAGCGCGGCGCGATGATGCCCTTGGCCGGGTGGCGCCAACGCGCGACCGCCTCCGCGCCCTTCACCTCACGGGTCCTCGGATCCACCTTCGGCTGGAAGAACGGCTCGAACTCGCCATTGCGCAGGCCCGCGACGATCTCCTCGGCCGTGACGTCGATCGCCGGGCCCTGCGAGTTGCGCGCGATCGAGTGGCGCGTGATGGCCGCGTGCATGCGCTTCGCGTTCGCAGGCTTCTCGATCGCGCCGAGCAGGTGCACACCGTAGGCACGCGTCATCCCTTCCACGGACGCGACCACGGCCGGATCGAGGCTGCTCATGAGGATGAGGGAGAGGCCGGCGTGGCGCTCGCCCAGGTGGCGGATGAACTCCATGCCGTCCATGCCGGGCATGTCGAGATCGCTGATCACCAGGTCGATCGGCGGGTCTACTGTCGCGAGCAGGTCGAGCGCGGCCTGGCCGTCGGCGGCGGAATACACCGCGGTGGCGCCCAGTCCCTGCAGCAGGTTGCAGGCCATCCAGCGCTGGAAGCCGTGGTCCTCGACCACGAGGAAGCGAAGGGCCGCGATGTCGGTCATCGCGAGCGTGACTCCATCGCGGCGAAGTGCGAGACCCTTCTGATCAGCATGCCTCCATGTTACGGAGGCCCAGGATTTCGCGCCCTACCCGTGCGCGTAGGGTCGCGCATCGACGTCGCCGGCAAGGCATTCCCGAGGGAGCCATTGATCCATCTTGTCGCGAAGCAATTGCATCTTGAAGGGCTTGGCGATGCAATCGTCCATGCCCGCTTCGCGGCACCTCTGCGCCTCCCCCGCGGGATCTTTCGCGGTGCACGCGACGATGGGCGTGCGGCGGACTCCCATTGAGGATTCGAGATCGCGGATCCTGCGCGCGAGCTCGTAGCCGTCCATCACGGGCATGTTGCAATCGGTGACCACGAGCCCGAAGGGCGCCGCGTTGAACTTCGCGAGCGCCTCGACGCCATCGCCCGCCAGCTCGCAGTCGTAGCCGAGCATGCCCAACTGCCGCCCGAGCACCATGCGATTCACCGGATGGTCGTCGACCACCAAGACGCGCGCGCCGGCCACCGCGGGATCGGCACGCGGGATTTCGATGCCGCGCGCGGCTTCGCGCAGTACGCCCGGAAGGTCGTTCGCGATCGTGCCGCCCAGGGCCTCGCCGGACTGGGCGCGGGTTGCCTCGAGAATCCTGTCGATCAGCCCCGAGAGCTGCAGGCCCGAGGCGCTGATCTGTTCCGCGCATTCGCGCTGCGGCGCGCTCAGCGGCCCTGCGCCGCTGCTTTTCAGCAGCTCGGCGAAGCCCACCATCGCGTTGAGCGGCGTCTTCAGCTCGTGGGATACCGAACTCAACAGCCCGGCCTTCGCGCGGCGCGCCTTGTCGAGCTGCGCCTCGCGTTCTGCGATCGCCTGGCGGGAACGTTGCAGGTCGTCCGCCATGCCATTCAGCGCGCTCGCGAGCCGGATGCCCTCGCCGCCCGCACGGGTCGCGAAGCGAGCCGAGAAGTCGCCCGCCGCAATGCGCCCCGAGAAGTCGCCGACCCTGTCGATCCACGCGGTGATCTTCCGGTAGAGAGCCCCTACCATGAGGCCGCCCACCAGCAGGCCCACGAGCTGCATCGCGACCGTCGTGCGCGTGGTGGACGCGGTGACCGCCAGAAGATCGTGACGTGCGAGGTCGCGGCGCACGCCCGCCTCTTCCGCGACCCTCTCGAAGATCGGCCGGATCGCGCCCGCCGCTTCGCGAAAACGCACGATCTCCGCGTCGATCACTCCGCTCAAGGCCGCGAACTCCTCGAAGGTCGCCGTGTAGGTCGCGAGGTGGCCCAGCAGCGCCTGCTTGCGCGCGTCGGGCAGGCGCGCGGCGTCGACATGCCGGACGATATCGCGCGCAGCCTCGCGGAACACGATTGGGTACTGCCGGCCATTGGACAGGACGTAGTCGGCCTTGGCCCGCCGCAAACGCAGCGTGTCGGCTAGCAGGGTCGCGTCTCCGGGGATGCCCAGCATCGTCTCGATCTTGTCGCCCTTGCGGCGCAGGTCGCCGAGGAAGCCCGAGTTGATCGACCCTCTCTTCTCCGTGAGCTGCGCCATGCGCAGGAAGGCGGCGCGATAGGCCAGGGAAATCGTGCCGATCTCGTCGGCCGCGGCGCGCGTGGCGAGCCACACGTCGCCTTGCAGGATGTCCCGCAGGGCCTGGTCGAGGTCGTCCATGCGCAGGGCGAAGAGAGGAACGTAGCGCGAGCGCGTCTCGGCGATGCCGAACTCATGCTGGCGCAGCAGGAAATCGCGC
>JBDTXQ010000401.1:0-3104 GCA_040006115.1 Usitatibacter sp. | reverse complement strand
ACGCGTACTACAGGGCCGCCGAAGCGCTCGGCGTCGAGGTCACCGACGACGGCGAGGTGATCGACCTCGCGTTGCGCGACGGGCGCTTCACCTCCGCGACGGTGCGCATGAAGGGCGCGCTGCACGAGGTGGGCGCGCGCGCCGTGGTGGTCGCCTCGGGCGGCTTCGAATCGAACCTTGAGTGGCTGCGCGAGGCGTGGGGGCCGCCCGCAGACAACTTCATCGTGCGCGGCACGCCGTACAACATGGGCGTGGTGCTGAAGATCCTCCTCGACAAGGGCGCGCGCCAGGTGAGCGACGCGACGCAGGGCCACTGCGTGGCGATCGACGCGCGCTCGCCGAAATTCGACGGCGGCATCGTGACCCGCGTCGACGCGGTCTCGCTCGGCATCGTCGTGAATAAGCACGCGCAGCGCTTTTACGACGAGGGGGAAGACTTCTGGCCGAAGCGCTACGCCATCTGGGGGCGCCTGGTCGCCGGGCAGCCGGACCAGGTCGGCTTCTCGATCATCGACGCGAAGTCGATGGGCAAGTTCATGCCGCCGGTCTTCCCCCCGATGAAGGCCGCTTCCATCGGCGAGCTCGCGACGCTCCTCGGGCTCGACCCGGCCGCGCTGCAGGCGACGGTCGCGCAATTCGATGCCGCGGTGCGTCCCGGCACCTTCGACCATACGGTGCTCGACGATTGCGCCACCTCCGGCCTCACCCCGCCCAAGACCCACTGGGCGCGCGCGATCGACACGCCGCCGTACTATGCGTATCCGTTGCGTCCCGGGATCACCTTCACCTACCTGGGGGTCGCCATCGACGAGAAGGCCCGCATGCTGATGCAGGACGGCAAGCCCGCCGCCAACGTGTTCGCCGCGGGCGAGATCATGGCCGGCAACGTGCTCGGCAAGGGCTACCTCGCCGGGATCGGCATGGCGATCGGCACCACCTTCGGACGCATCGCCGGCGCGGAGGCGGCTCGCCATGTCCGCGGCTAGGCCCAGGCTCGAGGAGCTGGTCGCCGAGGCGCAGCGCGTGCTCGCCATCTGCAACGCGTGCCGCTATTGCGAAGGCTATTGCGCGGTCTTCCCGGCGCTCGAGAGGAGGCTCTCGTTCGACGAGCAAGACGTGCACTACCTCGCGAACCTCTGCCACAACTGCGGCGCATGCCTCTACGCCTGCCAATACGCCCCGCCGCACGAATTCCAGCTGAATTTTCCGCGCGTGCTCGCCCAGGTGCGCAAGGAAACGTACCGGAAGTACGCCTGGCCTCGAATGTTCGCCGCGGCGTTCGACCGCAACGGCCTCGCGGTGAGCCTCGCGACCGCGGCAAGCCTCGCGCTCGCCTTGGTGCTGACCGCCTTGCTGGTGGATCCGGCGCGGCTCTTCTCCGCGTGGAGCGACGCGGAGGGTTCGTTCTACGCGGTGATTCCGCATCGGGCCATGGTTGCCGCGTTTGGCGCGGTCTCGGCCTTCGTACTCGCCGCCTTCGCGGTGAGCTTCATGCGCTTCTGGCCGGCGACGGGCGGGGATGTCGTCGATTTCGTGCATCCGCAGCCGCTGGGAAGCGCCACCTGGGACGCGGTGGGCCTTCGCTACCTCGACGGCGGCGGGGAGGGCTGCACCTATCCGGACGCCCGGCCTTCATTCGCGCGGCGCAACTTCCACCACCTCACCTTCTTCGGCTTCATGCTGTGCTTCGCCGCGACCAGCGTCGCCACGATCTATCACTACGTGTTCGGCTGGAAGGCGCCTTATCCCTTCTACAGCCTGCCGGTGATTCTCGGCACGCTGGGCGGCATTGGCCTCCTCGTCGGGCCTGCGGGTCTCTGGTGGCTGAAGGCGAGGCGCGACCCCGAGCTCGCCGACCCCACGCAGAGCGGCATGGACGTGGGGTTCATCGCGCTCCTCTTCTTCGTGAGCGCCACCGGACTGGCACTCCTCTTCCTGCGCGAGACACGCGCCATGGGCACGCTGCTGGCCGTGCACCTGGGATTCGTGCTCGCGCTCTTCGCGACCCTGCCTTACGGAAAGTTCGTCCACGCGCTCTACCGCTTCGCGGCGTTGGTGCGCTTCCATGTCGAGCGTCGCCGCCCGCTGCCGCAGATCGGATCGGAATAGGGAGTTCCTCATGTCCAACCTGGCCCACCACCTCACGCTCCAGTCGATGAAGGACAAGGTCACCCCCGCCGAGTGGCGCACGCGGGTCGACCTCGCCGCCTGCTACCGCCTGGTCGCGCACTACGACATGTCGGACATGATGGCGAACCACATCTCCGCCGCGGTGCCGGGCGAGGAGGGCGCCTTCCTCATCAACGCGTACGGCATGATGTACGAGGAGATCACCGCCTCCAGCCTCGTGAAGATCGACATCGACGGCAATATCCTCGCCAAGCCCGACTTCGGCGAGCTCGATTACGGCATCAACAAGGCGGGCTACGTGATCCACGGCGCGGTCCACCGCGCGCGGCACGACGTGGCGTGCGTGATCCACACGCACACCTGGGCGGGAATGGCCCTCTCGGCGCTCGACTGCGGCGTGCTACCTATCACCCAGACCGCGATGCGCTTCCTGCGGATCGGCTACCACGACTACCAGGGGGTGGTCCTCGACGGCAAGGAAGAGGCCTCGCTCCTCGCCGACCTTGGCGATGGAGAAGCGCTCATCCTGCGCAACCACGGCCTGCTCACCGTGGGCAAGACCATCGGCGAGGCGTTCAACTGGATGCACCGCCTCGAGCTCACCGCGCGCTCGCAGCTGGCCGCGATGGCGACGGGAGCCAAGCTCGTGAGCGTGCCGAAGACGGTGCTGGGCGAGACCTACATGAACTACCAGCCGCAGACGCGGCGCGCCTACGGCGTCATGGAATGGCCCGCGCTCCTTCGCAAGCTCGACCGGATGGATCCTGGCTACCGCGAGTGATGCGCATCGTCGACTCCCAGGTCCACATCTGGGGCGCCAACACGCCCGCGCGCCCGTGGCCGGCGCGCGCCCATTCGCATGGCGAGTCGCTCGCCGCCGCGAAAGTGCTGGTCGAGATGGACGCCGCCGGCGTCGAGCGCGCGATCATCGTGCCGCCGTCGTGGGAGGGCGACCGCAACGACCTCGCCATCGC
>JBDTXQ010000400.1:0-3108 GCA_040006115.1 Usitatibacter sp. | reverse complement strand
CTGGGTGGAGATCCCGCGCGAGGACCTCTGGGTGTTCTGATATTCTTCTCTTTCCCTTCTCGGGGAGCTCAAAGAGGAGAAGAAAAGATGGACAAGCTCTTGCGTTCGGCCGCGGCAGGCCTTGGTTTCGCCGCCGTTGCCTTTGCCACCCTCGCCCAGCAACCCGCGCCATCCGCACCCGCAACGCCCCTTGCGCCACCCGGCGCCGCGACCGCCCCGCCCGCGCCCGCGCCGTCATGGCAGCAGGGCCGCTCCGCCGAGCATGCCAGCTCGCCGCTGCATCCGTTCGCGCCGATCCTCACCGGCAGGGCCGCGGCCGAGCTTGCGCACGACAAGCTCAAGGTCCCGCCGGGATTCAAGGTCGAAGTGTGGGTCGATGGCGTCCCGGAGGCGCGCTCGCTCGCGCTCGGCGACAAGGGCACGGTGTTCGTCAGCAACCGCAACCTGAAGGATGTCTACGCGATCGTCGATCGCGGCGGCAAGCGCCAGGTGAAGAAGGTCCTCACGGGCCTGAACGCGCCCAACGGCGTGGCGTTCAGCAAGGGCACGCTCTACGTCGCCGAGCGCGACCGCATCACCCGCTACGACGGCATCGAGGGCAAGCTCGACAACCCGCCGGCGGCCAAGGTCGTGATCGACAACCTCGATCCCACGAAACAGGCCGGACACTTCTGGAAGTATCTGGCGATGGGTCCCGACGGCAAGCTCTATTTCAACGTAGGCGCGCCGGGCAACATCGTCATGCCGGGTTACACGCAGGCATCGGTCAATCGTGTCGACCCGGCCACCGGCGTCATGGAGCGGGTCGCCGAAGGCGTGCGCAATTCGGTCGGCTTCGACTGGAATCCGAAGACGAAGCAGATGTGGTTCACCAACCACGGCCGCGACTGGGTGAGCGACGACATGCCGAACGACACTCTGCACCGGGTCTCCGCCAAGGGGATGAATTTCGGCTATCCGTTCTGCCACCAGGGCGATTTCCTCGACCCCGACTTCGGCAAGGGCCGCTCGTGCAAGGAGTTCGACCAACCGGCGGCGAAGCTGGGGCCCCACATCGCCCCGCTCGGCATGCGCTTCTACAACGGCACGATGTTCCCGGCCGAATACCGCAACAACATCTTCATCGCGATGCACGGTTCGTGGAACAAGACCGAAAAGATCGGCTACAACGTGACGCGCGTGGTTCTCGACGGCAAGGGCAACGTCGCGAAGATGGAGCCTTTCCTCGAGGGTTTCCTCCAGGATGCGAAAGCCGATCCGCCGATGTGGGGCCGCCCTGTGGACGTGCTGGTCCTGCGCGACGGCTCGATGCTCGTCTCCGACGACTACAACGGCATCATCTACCGGGTCAGCTATAAGAAGTGAGGGGCACCTTGATGCGCGACGGCGTGGCGGCGAGAGTCGCCGTCGCGCTGCTGCTTCTCGCCGGCGCAAGGCCTTCGCTGGCTCTCGACATCGAGGCGCTCGAGCAGAAGGCGGTCCTGTGCGCCGCGTGCCATGGCGCGAAGGGCGTCTCGACCAATCCCGCCGTTCCCTCGCTGGCGGGCCAGCCCAAGCAGTTCATCACGACGCAGCTCGTCATGTTCCGCGAGGGCAACCGCAAGGATCCGCAGATGTCGGCCATCGCGGCCGGCATGGCCAACGCGGACGTGAACGACTACGGCACGTACTTTACGGCGCAGGTGCCGGTGCTGCCCGCCGATTCGGGCATGGATCCCGGCAGGGTCGCGTCCAGCCAGCGCCTCGCGGAGCAATACCATTGCGTCTCCTGTCACGGCGCGGCGCTCAAGGGCCAGCAGCACATTCCGCGGCTCGCCGGACAGCAGGGCGCCTACCTGGCGGCGCAGCTACGCGGCTTCAAGGCGGGCACCCGCTTCGACATGGACGGCAACATGACGTCCGCGGCGCAGCCCCTCACGGAACGCGACATCGAGCTTCTCGCCGAGTACCTCGCTGCATTGCGCTAGGGCCGGGGAACTATTGCGGCGCCTGCCGCACGAAGAAGCATCGCCAACGCCGCGCACAACAAGGATTCCATGAAAAAGCCGATCGCCGCGCTCGTCGCCTGCCTCGCGTTCCAGCAGGCCTACGCCCAGGGCGGTCCTCCGCTCGTCACCGACGATCCGGAGACGCCGGGCGCCGGCAAGTGGGAGGTGAACTACGCCGTCATCTTCCAGCGCAACCGTTCCGGCCGCAAGGAAGTCGCCGCGCCCGACATCGACGCCAACTACGGCTGGGGCGAAAACATCCAGCTGAAGGTCGACATCCCCTGGGTGTTCGCGCGAGAGCCCGGCGAGTCGTGGAAGTCCGGGCTCGGCAAGGGCGACGTGGGCGTCAAGTGGCGCTTCATCGACGAGGAGAAGTCGGGCTACTCGGTGTCCACATATCCGCAGTACACCTGGAACATCTTGCCGTCCTCGGCGCGGCGCGGCATTACCGACGACGTGCGCGAGCTCCTGGTGCCGATCGAGGTGTCGAAGAAGATCGGCGATGTCGGCTTCGATGCCGAGGTGGGCCGCAACTTCGTGCGCCACGGCACCAACGAATGGGTGGTCGGCGGCATCGTCGCGCCCAAGTGCGGCGAGACGATCGAGTGCCTCTTCGAGGTCCACGAGACCTTCACGCGCCACGAGCACCAGACCCTCGTGAACCTCGGCATGCGCTGGAAGCTGGGCGAATCCATGTCGCTGCTCGCCGCGGTGGGTCGCGAGTTCGGCACCCGCACCGACGAGCAGCGCAGCGCTCTCGTCTACATCGGCCTGCAGGTCGTGCGCTGAAAAGTCGTACCTGACACGACTTTTTAGAAGCGGTAGCCGACGCCCAGCAGGATAATGTCGCTGTCGCGATCGTAGGTCGACGCGATGCGGTGCCAGGTGATGCGGCCGAGCCAGCCGCGCGCGACGTGGTAGCTGAAGGTGGTGCTGAGGATGCCCTGCACCCGGCGTTCGGGGTGGTACTCGTCGAGCGCGAAGTAAGCGCCGAAGCCCAGGCCCAGAGTGAAGCGGTCCGCGTAGAAGCTCGGCTCGAACCAACCCTGCGCGATGACGCCGTTGCGCCGGATGAGGCGCGCGTCGCCTTCGTTCACCCAGCCGATCGCGCCCCGCAGCA
>JBDTXQ010000399.1:0-3113 GCA_040006115.1 Usitatibacter sp. | reverse complement strand
CATGTCGTTGCGAGGGCGATGCTCTTCCGCCCGAAGCAATCTCCCTCAAGGTTGGAGATTGCTTCGTCGCAAAGAACAAAAGCGCTCCTCGCAACGACATCCGTTTATTTCTCACTCACATAATACCGATGTAAAAACAACACCGAGATTGCACCGAGGATATGCCAAATGGCATGTCCCTGTATGAGGCTATGCTCAAAACACACCATGCGTGTGTTATCCAATATCCATATTATATATGCGACCGTGAGCAGACCGACGCCAAGTCTCAGCCACTTCACTTCGATGGTTGGCTTCACTGTACGTCGATAATAATATTCAAATAGCAACGCCATGATCAATACAATCGCAAAGACATATCGTCGCGTATCAGGGATGGCGATCTGCAACCAGCTGAGAAAAAGATTGAGAATGAGATACAGGCTGAGGGTCGTAGCGAAGCGCAGAGTCCAAATCCGTTCGAGGGCATAGACCAGCATAAACGCCGCGAGCAGAAACATCCCGAACACATCCAAGAATTGACCGATGAAAGTCAGCGAGGCGTGATAGAACGCGCTGCCCACGCCAATGATAATACTGGCGAGTCCCATGCTGAAAGAATAACCGCACGTTAATCGACTCATCTTTTGCTTTTGCATCATTACCAACATCCCGCTGAACACAAATCCCAAAGATGAAACCGTGTTTGCAGGTTGACGGATCGGACTCTGGTTATGAGCCGCCTCGCAAAAGCAGCCGGTCTTCAAACAGGTTGCGGGCATCCAAGCGTTCCACACACTGGCGGGCAGTAATGCCAGGACAATGATCGTCGCCAGCGAGATCAATAACGCCACGGAGAGCGCTGCCATAAAACCATTTGATCTATTCATAATTTCTGCTCCAAGTATACAGGTTGATGACATAAAACCCACATTCTTGTGTGCTACACTTAAGCCATGGAAATCTGTTATCTCATCGCGTTTCCTGACGCGGTTGACGGCATCCCCACTTCCGCTGAACGACTCGACAATCTAAAGAACGCTCCCTACTTTCAAGCCGTGGATATTGACATCACTGCGATCGGCGAAGAGACGGTCATCATTGAAGGTCATGCTGTCAACGTCACCCGCCGCCGTTATGACGGGCGTGTACAAATGTTGGAATGCCGCTTTGTTCTTAAAGACCCGTTTGCCGAATCCGTTTTACAGGATCGTGAACGCATCGAAAATGCTTTGAAGAGTCGCTATATCCCGGCTGAATACCGGGGCAATGGCTTGTATGAGGAATACACCATCCTGCTGGTTCAAGACGCGAAACCCACACCCGACAAATGGATCGAAAAGAATGCGCTCGCCATTTCCAAATTCATCCGTTCGCAGCGTGAAGTTTTCGATAAAACCGAAATGGAGGAGATTCTCAGTTCCCGCACGCGCTACTCCGCCGCAGACCTCACGCTCGTGGATTGGGAAGGCGCACTGATCATCGCGCCCGCTGGGGATTTTCAATCCGATATCACGCTGCTTAAGATCGGCAACTATCAACTCCTGCGCTATCGCATGTTGGATCGTTCCATTGAAGACATGCTTGATAAACTTTATGAAGCCTTCTTCCAAAACAAACATCGTCCGCGTCCCACGCGCGGCATACTGCGCCAGATCGCCGAACACCGGCTGGAAGTGATGATGGATTTCGAACGCGCCGAACAATACATGCTGCTGATCGGCGATTGGTATACTTCCAAACTCTATGAAGCCATTCAAGCTGAATTCTATTTGAAGGATTGGAAGGACAGCGTCCGCGCGAAGTTGGACAACCTCGAGAATATCGTTGAAACCATCAAAGACAATTTCAGCATCTCGTGGGAAAATATCCTGGATAAAGTGCAATTGTCCCTTTGGCTGCTCCTATTGATCGGATATCTTTATTTGTATTGGCTTGATTTTCCAAAATAAGACTGCCTCATCTATGACCGTATCCCGTCGTCAAAAAATTCCCTTCGCGATTACAGCGCTGCTTTTCTCCACCTTAGCCTGCCGCGCCGCCACCAGGCTGATCATCCCTGATACCCCTACGCCGCAGCCAACACTCACCGCTACCTTCGCTCCCACGCTGACGCCTTTTCCTCCGCCTGTCACGCCCACGTTCGAATATATCGCAAGCTGCCCGCTGGTTTTGGATCAGATCGTCAAGGACTCCACTTCCAGCGACGAAAGTCCCTTGAATGGTTCATCAATTGCAAACACAAATCTCGCGTATCTCGTCGAATATGTAGTAAGCGGCGATGAGCTCAAAAATCCGCATTTGGAATCGGTGCCCAACCGACTCAAAGCTGAACAACAAAACCGCGCCAGCCACGAAGAAATTTGGAAATATTTCACGCGCCTGATCCCCGCCGACCAACGCGCATTGGTCAACGGCTTCTCGATCTTCACCGATGGCAAGGACAATATCCTGGCGGCGGTCAACCAATCGGACCGGGATGCAAATCAATGGGAATTGAATGTGGATTTTGCCGACGCCAGCCTGAAAACCAGTTTGACCTTTACCCTGCTGCATGAATTCGGTCACCTGTTGACGCTCAACTCCGCTCAAGCGCCGGTGGATTTGGCGGTCTACAAACATCCTGATGACGAAACCCTCTATCAACGCGAGGTCGATGCCTGCCCGCAATACTTCACCGGCGAAGGCTGCAGCAATCCTGATTCATACATCAATCAATTCTTCGAACGCTTCTGGACGGATCTGTATGCCGAATGGCAGGCAATTGATGCAGAGAAAGACGAAGACACGCGTCTCAATATGATCGCTGATTTTTACAAGACTTATCAAGATCAATTCCTCACCGACTACGCACCCACCAGCCCAGCCGAAGACATTGCCGAATCCTGGGCATTCTTCATCCTGGCGCCCAAACCCGAATCGAATTCCATCGCCAATGAAAAGATCCTGTTCTTTTATGAATATCCCGAACTCGTTCAATTGCGTGAGCAGATTCTGGATAAAATATGTGTTGAGTTTCAATAATAACGTATGAAAGAATTACCCCGCCCCATCCCTGAATCCTATTGGGTTGAACCAAACCGGCTATTGGCTGGAGAATACCCGGGTCAATTCGATGGTGAGTTGACCCGTCA
>JBDTXQ010000398.1:0-3122 GCA_040006115.1 Usitatibacter sp. | reverse complement strand
AGCATGTAGAAGCTGGTGTCGAGGTTCTGGATCTTCGGGAAGAAGTTGGCGCGCGGCATGGCGTTCACCTTCACCGTGACGTTGATCTGCGCGAGCATCGCGGCGATCGCGACGCACATCTTCTCGTCGTTCACGTAGCGGTTGTTGGGGCAGTCGAGCGTCACCTCGAAGCCCTTGGCGTAGCCCGCGTCGGCGAGGAGCTTGCGCGCGCGCTCGCGGTCCGCGGGCTTCACGCGGTCGAGCTCCTTCGGATAGCCGTCCACCTGCGGCGCGTACATGACGGCGGTGGGCACCGAGAGGCCGCGCATCACCTGGGACTTGATGGCGTTCACGTCCATGGCCGCCTGGAAGGCCTCGCGCACGCGCTTGTCCTTGAACGGGTTCTTGCCCTTCACGCTCGAGTAGAGGAGCTCGTCACGGTATTGGTCCATGCCGAGGAAGATGGTGCGGTTCTCCATGCCCTCGAGGATCCTGATCTTCGGGTCCTGCTTCAGGCGCCCGATGTCCTGCGGCGAGGGATCGAGCACGAAGTCGATCTCGCCCGACAGCAGCGCCGCCAGGCGCGTGGAGTCCTGCTTGATCGGCTGGTAGACGATCTCGTCCACGTTGCCCTCGAGCTTGCCCCACCAGTTGGAGTTCAGCACCGCGACCGTCTTCACGTCCGCGTCGCGCGTGCGCAGGATGTAGGGGCCGGTGCCGTTGGCGTTCCTCACGGCGAAGGTCTCTTCCTTGTTCTTGTAGTCCTGGGGCTTGACCACGTTGTGCTTGGTGGCCCACGCCTTGTTCATGATGCGCACTTCGGTGAGCTGCGGCACCAGCACCGGCGCCGGCCCGTCGGTGACGATGTCCACGGTGTAGTCGTCGACCTTCCTCGCTTCCTTCACGCCGGCGAGGTACGGCTTGAAGTTCGAGGTGTCCGAGAGCGTGCGCTGGATCGAGAAGACCACGTCGTCCGCGGTGAAGGGGGCCCCGTCGTGGAAGGTGACTTTCTGGCGCAGCTTGAAGCGCATCACCGTCGGGCTCACGTTCTCCCACGAGGTCGCGAGGCAGGGCTCGACCTTCAGCTCCTTGCCGCGCGTGACGAGCGTCTCGTAGATGTGGTCGAGGTAGGCGTTGGTGAATCCCTCGTTGTTGCCGTGGGGATCCATCGTTGTGATGTCGCCGGCGCTCGACCAGCGAAGCGTCTTGGCGTGGACGACGGGTGCCGACGCGAGCGCGAGGGCGATCAATCCGATGCGGGCGATGTGCGCGAATGTCATTGGTTTTTCTCCCTTTTCGATGCTTTAGGGTATGTTAACAAAATGACCGAGGAGCTATTCAAGCATGAACCCTACCGCGCGCAGGCCGAGGCTAGCGTGGTGTCCACCGATGCGGGCGGCATCGTGCTGGACCGTACCATTTTTTATCCGCGCGGCGGTGGCCAGGCGGGCGACGCCGGTGCGATCGTGCGCGCCGATGGAAGTTGCATCGCGATCGCCGACACGGTGAAGGGCGAGGCGCCCGGCGAGATCCTGCATGTTCCCGTGGCAGGACAGGATCAGGCGCTCGCGACCCTCGCGCCCGGCGAGAAGGTGACGGTCGCGATCGATTGGGAACGGCGCCATCGCCACATGCGCTTCCACACGGCGACGCACCTCCTCTGCGCCATCATCCCGCACCAGACCAACGGCTGCTCGATCACGGCCGGGTACGCGCGCCTCGACTTCGACATGACCGAGCCGCTCGATCGCGAACACCTCGATCGCGAGATGGCACGCCTGGTGGGGGAGGCCCACGATGTGCGCACCGTATGGATTACCGACGAGGAGCTCGACGCCAAGCCCGAGCTGGTGCGCACCATGTCGGTGAAGCCGCCGCGCGGCGTGGGGCGCGTTCGCCTCCTGGAGATCGACGGCGTGGACGTGCAGCCCTGCGGGGGCACCCACGTGGCCAACACCCGGGAAATCGGGGGCATCCGGGTCGCCAAGATCGAAAAAAAGAGCGCCCGGTCGCGCCGGGTTGTCATCGAATTCACCGAATGAGCGTTATATCCGGGTTCCAATTGCAATGGCTTGTTTCGGCAGGGCAACAACGCGGGCCCCTACGGACTTCATAATGCGGCGTGGATAAAAACATCCCTTCCGACGAAACGCTTGCCGCCGAAATCTCGCGCCGCCTCGCCGAGGCCAAGGCGCGGCTCGCGGAGCTCATGGCCGAGCACGGCCTTAGGACCTCCGACGGCTGGGTCGTCCTCGAGGACCTGCGCTCGCGTCCCCAGTACACCGAATACATCTTCCGGCCGATTCACGTCCGGCTCCCGGCGGCGCCGCCGGAGCTGAAGACGAGCGTCGCGATCGACTTCGAAGGCCGCCCGGTCGAGATCCGCGAAGAGTACTAGGCAGCGTCCGGGATCACCGCGGTTGCCTCGATCTCGACCTTGGCGCGGTCCTCGATCAACGCCTTCACCTCGATCGCGGTCATCGCCGGGAAGTGCCGGCCCATGACCTCCCGGTACGCGGCACCGATCGCCTGGTAGGCCGCGAGGTACTCGCGCTTGTCGGTCACGTACCACGTCATGCGCGCAATGTGCTCGGGCTTGCCCCCGGCCTCGGCGAGGACCTCGACCACGTTGGACAACGCCTGGCGCGCTTGGGCGGCGAAGTCGTCGCTCGCGAAGCGGCACTGGCCGTCCCAGCCGATCTGCCCGCCGATGAAGACGAGGGTCCCCTTCGCCGCGACGCCGTTCGAGTAGCCGCGCGGCCGGGACCACGTCGGGGGCTGCAGGATCTTCATGGCCGGGCTTTCGCGGTGGTTTTTTCGAGGGTTTCGTCGCGCAACCGGAAGCGCTGTAGCTTGCCGGTCTCGGTGCGCGGCAACGACTTGCGGAACTCGATCGCGCGCGGGTACTTGTAGGGCGCGATCGCGCGCTTCACGAAGTCCTGCAGCTCTTTCGCGAGCTCGCCCGATTCGGGGGCGCCCTCGCGCAGCACCACGAACGCCGTGACGAGCTGGCCGCGCTCCTCGTCGGGAACGCCGACCACCGCGCATTCGGCGACGTCGGGATGCGCGAGCAGCGCGCCCTCGACCTCGGGCCCCGCGATGTTGTATCCCGACGAAATGATCATGTCGTCGGTGCGCGCCTG
>JBDTXQ010000397.1:0-3128 GCA_040006115.1 Usitatibacter sp. | reverse complement strand
GGATTCCCAGCACTCCGTCATACTTGCCGCCGTTGCGCACCGAATCGAAGTGCGATCCCATGAGGAGGGTCTTCGCGCCCGGGGCGGCGGCCTCGTAGCGGCCGATCACGCTGCCGACGGAATCGACGCGTACCGACATGCCCGCCTCGCGCATCCATGCGGCGATCTGGAGCGCGGCGGCGCGGTGCGCGGGGCCGAGGTAGGTGCGCGTGTAGTGGGCGGTCGAGTCGCTGTGCCGGGCGAGGGATTGCACGCGGGCGATGAACTCCCGGCCGGCCGTGGGATCGAAAGTCGTGGCATCCATGTGAGTGCCTTAAACAACGCGGGTCGAGTGTAGCCCAGAACAATGACCAACCAGGACACGATCATCGCCTGCCGGGAGTGCGATTACCTGCAACGGGAGGTCACGCCGCCCTTGCACGGCGCCGCGCAGTGCACGCGCTGCGGCGCCGAGCTTTTTCGCAACAAGCCCGAGAGCCTCGACCACACGCTCGCCTTCCTCATGGCCGCGGCGATCTTCTTCGGAATCGCCAATGCCTTCCCGGTGCTTTCGCTCGACGCCCAGGGCGTGCGCAACACGACGACGCTCTTCGGCGCCTCCCACGCCCTTTTCGTGAACGGCGACCAGGCCCTCGCGGTGCTGGTGTTCGTCACCACGATCCTCTTTCCCGGGCTCGAGATCGCGGCCATGCTCTACCTCCTCGCGCACCTGAAGGCCGGACGCCTGCCGCTCGCGATGGCGCACACCTTCCGGCTGGTCGAGGCGATCAAGCCCTGGGGAATGATCTCGGTCCTGGTGCTGGGGACGCTGGTCTCGCTGGTGAAGCTGCATAACATCGCGTCCGTGGTGCCGGGACTCTCGCTCTATTCCCTGGGCGCGCTGATCCTCATGCTCACGGCGAGCGAGGCGGCATTCGAGCCGCGCGCGCTGTGGGCGCGAGCGCACGAGCTGCGAGCGTGAGCCCCACCGCCGCCCGCGCCGGGCTCCTCGTCTGCCACGCGTGCGCGCAGATCCAGCGCCCCGCCCCCGAGCATTCCGAGATGGGCTGCGCTCGCTGCGGCGCGGTCCTGCACTGGAGGAAGCCCGACAGCCTCCTCAATTCCTGGGTGCTGCTCGCTGCGGCCGCCGCGCTCTACCTGCCCGCGAACCTGTTGCCGGTGCTGGAGAGCGGCACGCTTTTCGACGCGCACAGCGACACCATCATGAGCGGGGTGCGCTTCCTCTGGAATGGCGGCGACTGGCTGATCGCCGCGATCATCTTCATCGCGAGCATCATCCTGCCGGGGGCGAAGATCCTGGGGCTCACCCTGCTTCTCGCCACGGCGCAGCGCCGCTCCACCTGGCGCCCGGGGCTGCGCGCCGCGATCTACCGCACGCTCGAATCCGTGGGCCGCTGGTCGATGGTCGACATCTTCGTGGCCGCGGTGCTGGTGGCGCTGGTACAGTTCAAGACGCTCGCGCAGATCGAGGCCGGGCCGGGCGCCACCGCCTTCGCCGCCGTGGTGCTCTTCACCATGTTCGCCTCGATGAGCTTCGACCCGCGCCTCATCTGGGATCCCGTGGACGGCTACGATGAGTGACCCGCGCGAGGACGCCGGGCAGGCCGAGGTCCCGCGCGCGGTGCCGCGCAAGGCCGGCGTGCGCTGGCTGCAGCCCATCTGGGTGATCCCGATCGTGGCGGCGATCGTCGGCGGCTGGCTCCTCATCCAGCACGTGTTCGAAAGTGGCCCGGTCATCACCATCCGCTTCCGCAGCGCCGAGGGCCTGGAGGCGCACAAGACCCGCATCAAGTACAAGGACGTCGACATCGGCGTCGTGAAGACGATCGAGCTCGACGAGGACAAGAAGGGCGTCGTCGTGACGGCGCAGATGACGCGCCAGGCGTCGAGCGGGCTGCTGGTCGAGGACACGCGCTTCTGGGTAGTGCGCCCGCGCATCTCCGGCGGCCACGTCTCCGGGCTCGGCACGCTCCTCGCCGGATCCCACATCGGGGTCGACCCGGGCAAGTCGCAGACCGAGCGGCGCGCCTTCAACGGCCTCGAGTCGGCGCAGATCGTGACTTCCGACGTGCCCGGGCGCTATTTCGTGCTGGGCTCCGAGGAGCTGGGCTCGGTCGACGTGGGCTCGCCCGTCTACTTCCGCGGCGTGACCGCCGGGCAGGTGGTTGCGACCGAGGTCGGCAAGGACGGCAACCAGGTCCTCATAAGGATCTTCGTGAATTCCCCGTTCGATCGCTTCGTCGCCACCAACTCGCGCTTCTGGAACGCGAGCGGCATCGACCTCTCGCTCGACGCAACCGGCGTGCGCCTGAACACCCAGTCGATCGCGACGGTGCTGGTGGGCGGCATCGCCTACGACACGCCGACCGAGGCCGAGGCGCCGCCCGAGCCGCGCGCGGCCGCCAACACCAGCTTCGTGCTGTGGCGCGACCGTGCCGAGGCGCTGAAGCCGCGCGAGAGCGTGATCGAGACCTACCTGATGCGCTTCCCGCAATCGGTGCGTGGATTGAACGTGGGCGCGACCGTGGACTTCCGCGGCGTGACGCTGGGCGAGGTGTCATCGATCGCGCTCGAGTACGAGCCGGCGCGCGTGAACTTCCGCACGCTGGTGCAGATACGGCTCTTCCCCGAGCGCCTGCAATCGCGCACGCGCAAGCCGGACGGCGCGGCCGAGGAGCTCGCCGACGCCCGAAAACGCATGCAGAAATTCGTCGCCAACGGATTCCGCGCCCAGCTTCGCAACGGCAACCTCCTCACCGGCCAGCTCTACGTCGCGCTCGATTTCTTCCCTGCGGCGCCGCGCGCGACGATCGATTTCAGCCACGCGCCGCCGGAGATTCCCACCATGCCGGGCAGCCTCGCGGAGATCCAGGAGTCCCTCGGCAACATCGTGAAGAAGCTCGAGAAGGTGCCCTTCGACACTATCGGCCAGGACCTGAAGAAGGCGCTCGAGAGCCTCGACAAGACCCTGAAGGCCGTGGAGAAGACCGCCGGCAGCGTCGAGCGCGACGTGATCCCCGAATTGAAGGCCACCCTCGAGAACGCGCGCAAGACCTTCGACTCGGCGCAGCGCACGCTCGCGCAGGATTCGCCGGTGCAGAGCGACCTGCGCGACGCGCTGCAGGAAG
>JBDTXQ010000396.1:0-3132 GCA_040006115.1 Usitatibacter sp. | reverse complement strand
GAAAGCGTGCGCGAGTGCAGGCAGGGCGTCCCGGGCACGCGGCCCGCGATCACCTCGGCGGCGCTCTCGATGTCTTTCAGCGTGACCATTTGAAGTCCACGTCGGGCTTGCGAGCGCTGATGATATCCGCAAGCGCGCGCCCCGATCCCGCCGCCATGGTCCAGCCGAGCGTGCCGTGGCCGGTGTTGAGGTAGAGGTTGCAGAAGCGCGTGCCGCCGATGATCGGGACGTTGGAGGGCGTGGAGGGACGCAAGCCGGTCCAGAAGGTCGCCTGGTCGTACTCGCCCGCGTCGGGAAACATCTCGCTCACGCGGCGCGTGAGGGCCGCGCAGCGCAGTGCGTTGAGATCCGTCGAATACCCGGAAAGCTCCGCCGTGCCCGCGATGCGCATGCGATTCCCGAGGCGCGTAATGACGATCTTCGCGCCGTCGTCGGTGAGGCTTACGCGGGGCGCCTTGGACGCGTCGCGGATCGGCACCGACGCCGAGTAGCCCTTGGCGGGATAGACCGGAAGGTCGACACCGATGGGGCGAGTGACGAGCGGCGAAAAGCTCCCCAGCGCCACCACGTACGCGTCGGACTTCATCACCTCGTCGGGCTCGCCGTGCTTCTTCACTGCGATGCCGTTCACGTGATCGCCCTGCGCCTGGATGCCACGGACGTGATACCCGTAGAGGAAGCGCGCGCCCTTCGCTTCCGCCAGCTTCGCGAGCCGCGCGGTGAAAAGGTGCGCGTCGCCCGACTCGTCGGAGGACGTATAAGTCGCCCCGACGATCTTGTGGCGCGCCGCCTCCAACGCGGGCTCGATCTGCACCGCCTGGTCGACGGTCTCCACTTCGCGATCGAGCCCGTACTGGCGCATCACGGAGGCGGCGCCAGCCGCGCGCTCGAATTCGGCGCGGTCCGTGTAGTAGTGTAGGATGCCGAGCGCGAGCTGGTCGTACTGGATGCCGGTGGCGGCGCGCAGCTCCTGGAGCGAGGCGCGGCTGTAGAGCGAGAGCTTCACGATCTCGCCGATGTTGGCGCGCGTGCGCGCCGGCAGGCACTCGGCGAGGAAGGCGAGGCCCCACGACCACTGGTGCGGGTCCCAGCGCAGGCGGAAGAGCAGCGGCGCGTCGTCGCGCCAGATCCACTGCAGGATCTTGGCGGGCGCGCCGGGATTGGCCCACGGCTCGGCGTGGCAAACGGAGATCTGCCCGCCGTTGGCGAACGAGGTCTCCAATCCGGCGCCCTCACGGCGGTCGATCACCGTGACTTCGTGGCCAAGCTGCGTGAGGTACCAGGCGGTGGAGGTGCCGATGACGCCGGCACCCAGGATCAGGACTTTCATGTCGGGAGGGATGATTGCGGAGGGAGATTATACTTTCCAGCCATGAGACCGCGCCTCTACAACGACCTGCTGGGGCTCGTTCGGGCCGCCTGCACGCACGCCTCCCAGGCCGGGCGCGAGGTCCCGGCGATCCCGTTCTACGTGAGGGAGCACGCGGTGGGATGGCTGCGGCCCTCGTTCGCCGACGGACTGCGCCGCTGGCCCCACGTATTCGAAGTGAATTCCGCCTACGTGCGCCTCGCCGCCCGGCCCGACACGGCGCAGGGCCGCAGCGCCGCCATGGCGGAGGTCACGCGGGACCTCGCCCGAGACGCCATCCTCACGGGTTGGCGCGATGAGCTGGTGAGCGTGACGGCGCACTACGGCCAGCCCGAGCTCTTCCGCATCGAGCGCGCCGCGACACGCAGCTTCGGCCTCATGGCCTACGGCGCGCACCTGAACGGCTTCACGCGCCAGGGCGGGTTCGCACAAGCGTGGATCGCCAGGCGCAGCGCCGACAAGCAGGTCGATCCGGACAAGCTCGACAACCTCGTGGGCGGGCGCATCAGCGCGGGCATGTCGGTCGACGAGACCCTTCGCAAGGAAGCGTGGGAAGAGGCGGGCATCGCGCCCTCCCTCCTCGCCGGCCTGAATTGCCTGGGCGCCGTGCGCGTCGAGTACTCGGTGCCCGAGGGGCTGCATCGCGAGATCCTGTTCGTGCACGATCTGTGGCTCCCCGCCGAGTACCAGCCCGCCAACCAGGATGGCGAAGTCTCGGAGATCCGCTGCATGCCCGTCGAGGAGGTGATGAAGGACCTCCTCGCCGGCGACTTCACGCTCGACGCGGCGGTGGTGATGGTCGACGGCCTGCTGCGACTGGGCGCCGTGCTCCCCGAGGATCCGCAGTACCTCGACCTCCTGCGGCTCATGAAGCCGTGACTGCGGTCGCGCTCGGCCTCGTCCTCTTCGCCGCATTCATCCACGCCAGCTGGAATTTCCTACTCAAGAAGAGCGGCGGGGGCACGGGCCTCATCACCATCGCCTCGGTGATCTCGCTGGCGATCTACGCGCCGATCATGCTGTGTGCCGCATATCTCTCGGCTTTCCAGTTGAGGCCTGTGCACCTCGCGCTCATGCTGGGCAGCGGCGTGATCCATACGGTCTACTTCCTCCTCCTCGACCGCGCGTACCGCAGCGGCGGCGACCTTTCCATCGTCTATCCGCTCGCGCGCTCGACGGGCCCGCTCCTCACCATCGTGGTGGCGATCGCGTTCCTCGGCGAGCGCCCCGGCGCGCTGGCTCTTGCCGGCGCGGTCCTCATCGGCATCTCCGCCCTCCTCCTCGCCGGTAATCCGTTCGCATGGCGCAAGAGCGAAGCGCGCCATGCCGTGGGCTTCGCGCTCCTCACCGGCTGCATGATCGCGACCTACACTCTGTGGGACAAGGTAAGCGTGGCCACGTGGCTGATCCCCCCGCTCCTCTACGACTGGGGCGCGAATGCGTTCCGCGTGTGCGTGCTCCTGCCGCTCACCCACCGGCGCACGCCCGGCGCCATGGCGGTCGCGTGGCGCGAGCGGCGCAAGACGGTCCTCACCCTGGCTCTCCTCATGCCGCTCTCCTACATCCTGGTGCTGACCGCTATGGTGTTCACGCCGGTGAGCCTGGTGGCGCCCGCGCGCGAGGTGTCGATCCTCTTTGCCGCGCTCATGGGCGCGCACCTGCTGCGCGAGGGCGACGTGATGCGCCGCACGCTCGCCGCGATCGGCATGGTGCTCGGCATTTCGGGGCTCGCGCTGGGGTAGAATTCGCCTCACAAGAGGCGC
>JBDTXQ010000395.1:0-3152 GCA_040006115.1 Usitatibacter sp. | reverse complement strand
CCCGGCGACGCGCTTCAGGAGCTCGTCGCCCACCTGGTGGCCGAGGGAGTCGTTGATGGTCTTGAAGCGGTCCAGGTCGATGAACATGAACGCGAAGCCGGTGTGGTGGCGCGCGGCGTTGAAGACACCCTGCTCGAGGCGGTCGAGGAGCAGCACGCGGTTGGGCAGCCCGGTGAGCGGGTCGCGCGTGGCGAGGTATTCGGCGCGCTCCTCGGCGCGCTTCCTCTTGGTCACGTCGGTGGAAGTTCCCGTCATGCGTTGCGCCCGACCGGAATCGTCGCGCTGCGTGACCTTGCCGCGCGAGTGGATCCACACCCATTCGCCTTGCGCATTGGTCACGCGATACTCGCAATCGAACTCCTCGCTCACCCCCTTGGAGGCGTTGCCGAGGGCGGCCACGAAGACGTCCCGGTCCTCGGGGTGGTTCCATCCGAGCACCTCGTCGCCGGAAAAGATCGATTCGCGCGGGGCTGCGCCCAGGAGCGACGACCAGCTCTCGTTGAAGTAGACCTTGCTGTTCCTGAGATCCCAGTCCCAGAGGGCGAGACGCGAGCCGGTGAGAGCGAGATCAAGGCGCTCCTTCGCGCGCGCCATCTGTTGCTCGGTGCGCTTCCTAAGCGTGATGTCGCGCGCGACGCCGATGATGTAGGTGCGCTCACCCACCCTGAGCGGCCTTCCCGAAAGCGCGTAGGGACGCACATTGCCCGCGCGATCCACGATCTCCGCCTCGAGGGCCATCTCGCGCCCCTGGTCGAAGACCTCGCGCATGGCGAGCTCGACGTGCTCGCGGTCGCGCGGCGAGACGAAGTCGAGGGGATTCATGGCGCCGATCTCGGCGCCGGTGTAGCCGATCGCCCCGGAGAGCGCGGCGTTCCAGCGCACGATCACGCCGTCGGACGAGACCAGGAAAAAGGCACCCGCGAGGCTGTCGAGCACCGCCTCGGAGAACTGAGTCTCGCGCTCGAGGGCTTCCTCGGCGCTGCGCCGCCGCCGCGTCTCGTCCTCGAGGCGCTCGGCGAGAGTGCGGTTGCCATGGGCGAACGCCCCGTTACGTCCGGTCGCGGCGTCCCCAGCCTCGCGGCGCGCCTCAAGCCGCGCCATCGCGAGCGAAGCGATGTTGGCGAGCGCGGTGCGCTCCGCAGGGCCGAGCCGCCGCGGGGACGCGTCCACCACCGTGAGGGTTCCCACCACGCAGCCGTCCGACGCGGCCAGGGGAAGGATGCCGATGAAGCGCGCCCTCGGCCCGGACGCCACCAGCGGATGGGTCGCGAGGTCGGTCTGCGCCGCGCCGTCGACGAACACCGGCGCGGTGGCCGGCTCGCCCGCGAACGCGAACGACTGCTCGCGCGGCAGATACGCAAATGCAACGCCCGCGCGCGCGCGAAGGCGCTCGCGCTTGCCATCGAAGAACGAGAGCCAGGCCATCGGGAAACCCGCGACGTCCTGCGCGCGCTTCACGAGCTCGTCCAACGCGGGGAGCGCCTGGTCGGGATCGAGCACGCCGTAGGCGCGCAGGCGCGTGACGCGCTGATCCTCCTCGGCGCCGGGCGGCGCGTGCAAGGTCATGTCACCAGAGCGCGAGCTCGCAGACCACGGGGGCGTGGTCCGACGGGCGCTCGAGCTTGCGCGGCGCCACGTCGATGCTGCAAGCCCTGCACGCCTGGGCGAGCGTCGGGGAGAGCAGCACGTGGTCGATGCGCAGGCCCATGTTGCGACGAAAGGCACCCATGCGGTAATCCCACCAGCTGAAGGACTTCTCCGGCTGCTCGAAGAGCCGGAACGCGTCGGAGAATCCGAGCGCGATGAGCCGCTGCAGCGCAGCGCGCTCGGGCTCGCTCGCGAGGACCCGCCCCGCCCATGCGGCAGGGTCGTGGACATCGCGATCTTCGGGCGCGACATTGAAGTCGCCCGTCACGATGAGCTTCGGATGGGCCGCGAGCTCCGCCTCGAGCCAGGCAGCAAGCGCGTCGAACCAGCGCAGCTTGTAGGCGTACTTGTCGGAGCCCACGCTCTGCCCGTTCGGAACGTAGACGCTCACCACGCGGACGTCGTCGATGTCGCTCGCGATGACGCGGCTCTGCTCGTCGGCGAACTCCGGGATGCCGCGGCACACCCGGCCCGCCTGCATGCGCGAGAGGATCGCGACGCCGTTGTAGGTGCGCTGCCCGTGGTGCACGCTGCCGTAGCCGGCGGCGGTGAGCTGCGCGGCGGGAAAGGTCGCGTCCTCGCACTTGGTCTCCTGGAGGCACACCACGTCTGGGGTGTTGGCGGCGAGCCATTCGAGCAGGTGCGGCATGCGCACCCGGAGCGAATTCACGTTCCAGGTCGCGACCTTCATCGGCGCGGCGCGCCTATTTGGTCGCGGGCTCGGCGGATGCGGGTTGGGGCTCTTTCGCGGGAGCCGGGGGCGGATTCTGGCGCAGCGGCGCCTGTCCCGGGAGCCGCGTGCGCGGATAGCCGGCGCTGTCCAGGGATGCGTGCCACGTGTCCTCTTCGAAGCCCTTGTTCTTGCCCTCGCCCACCATGAGGAGCGGCACGTCGAGGGATCCGATGAGCCCCTTCAACGCCTCGCGGTCGGCGGCATTGTTCTGCGCGTCGCGCTCGGCGTAGGGAATGCCGCGCCGGGTGAGGAGGTTGCGGCCCCGGTCGCAAGGTTCGCCGCACTGCGTTCCGGTGAAAAGGGTCACGGGAAAGCGGCGCGCGGCGACCTGGGTCGCGTAGGGAAGCTGCGTCTCGTCGGGCCCTCCGCCGCCTACGCGGCGCTGCGTCGCGTCCTTGGCGTCGGCGGGCGGCGGCGAGTCCGAGAATTGAATCTTGCCGTCCTTGTCGACCCATCGATACACGTTGGTCTGCGCGCCGGCGGCCAGGGCGCAGGCGAGCGCGGCGGCGCAAAGCGAGAGCGTGATCGTTCGCATTTTCTGGACTCCTCCGTCGTCAGGCGCTGGCAGTCATTCCATTATGCCGCAGGAGAGCGTCGATCTGCGGCTTGCGGCCGCGGAACGCGACGAAGGACTCCAGGGCGGTGCGGCTCCCGCCGGACGCGAGCACCTCGCGGCGGAAGCGCGCGCCGGTTTCCGGGTTCAGCACTCCGGCCTCCTCGAACGCGCCGTACGCGTCGGACGACAGCACCTCCGCCCACTTGTAGCTGTAGT
>JBDTXQ010000394.1:0-3156 GCA_040006115.1 Usitatibacter sp. | reverse complement strand
CCGACATCGTGTGCCTGCAGGAGATCAAGGCGCAGGAAGCCGACTTGCCGCGCGCGCTCCTCGCGCCGCGCGGGCTGCACGCCTTCTTCCATCCGGCCGAGAAGCGCGGCTACAGCGGCGTTGCGATCTACGCGAAGCACCCCCCCGACAAGGCGACGCCGGGGCTGGGCGTGGCCGAGATCGACGCGCAAGGCCGATTCCTGCAGCTCGACTTCGGCGCGCTCTCGGTGGTCTCGCTCTACATGCCTTCCGGGACCAGCGGCGACGAGGCGCAGAAGCGCAAGTACGTGTTCATGGATCGCTTCCTGCCGCGGCTCGAGGAAATGCGCAAGTCCGGGCGTGAGTTCGTGGTCTGCGGCGACTGGAACATCGCGCACCGCGAGATCGACGTGAAGAACTGGAAGGCGAACCGGAAGATGACCGGGTTCCTTCCCGAGGAGCGCGAGTGGCTCACGAGGGTGTTCGAGGCGCACGGGTTCGTCGACGTGTTCCGCGCTCTCGATCCGCGCCCCGACCAGTTCACATGGTGGGTCCAGTGGGGCGGCGCGCGCGAGCGCAACGTGGGCTGGCGCATCGACTACCAGATCGCGACGCCGGCCATCGCGAAGCTCGCGCGCAGGACCGCCATCTACACGCGCGCCAAATTCTCCGACCACGCGCCCCTCGTGGTGGACTACGAGTACGAGCTCGGCGCCCGATGCTGAGGATCGGCAACATCACGCTGCGCCGGGGAGTGCGCGTCCTGCTGGAGAGCGCGTCCATGAACGTGCACCCCGGCCAGAAGGTGGGCCTCGTGGGGCCGAACGGCAGCGGCAAGTCGAGCCTCTTCGCGCTGGTCCGCGGCGAGCTGCACGCGGACGCGGGCGTCATCTCGATGCCGCCGCGCTGGGTCCTCTCGCACGTCGCGCAGGAGACGCCTGCCGTGGAGCTTCCGGCCCTCGAGTTCGTGATGGATGGCGACGCCGAGCTGCGCGAGATCGAGGCCGGCATCGCGAAGGCGGAGGAGGAGCACCACACGGGGGCGAACCTCGCCGAGCTCCACTCGCGATACGGGGAGATCGGCGGCTACCAGGCGCGCGCGCGGGCGCAGACGCTGCTCGCGGGGCTCGGGTTCGACGAGGAGGCGCAGGCGCGCGCCGTCGCCACCTTCTCCGGCGGATGGCGCATGCGCCTGAACCTCGCGCGCGCGCTCATGTGCCGCGCGGACCTGCTTCTCCTCGACGAGCCCACCAACCACCTCGACCTCGACGCGGTGCTGTGGCTCGAGGACTGGCTCAAGGCCTTTCCCGGCGCGGTGATCCTCATCACCCACGACCGCGAGTTCCTCGACGCCATGGCCGAGGGCATCGTCCACGTCGAGAACCAGCGGCTGAACGAATACGCGGGCAACTACAGCGCCTTCGAGACCCAGCGCGCGGCGCGCCTCGCGCTGCAGCAGTCGGCCTACGAGAAGCAGCAGAGAAGCATCGCCCACCTGGAGGCCTTCATCACGCGCTTCCGCGCCAAGGCGACCAAGGCGCGCCAGGCGCAAAGCCGCATCAAGGCGCTCGAGAAGCTCGAGCGCATCGCCGCGGCGCACGTCGACTCGCCCTTCACGTTCGGGTTCCGCGCGCCCGCCGAGAAGCCGCGCCAGCTGTTCAGCCTCGAGGAGGCGTCGGTCGGTTATCCCGGCAGGACGGTGCTCGCGGGCATCGACTGGAGCGTGCTGCCGGGGGACGCGATCGGCCTCCTCGGTCCCAACGGCGCGGGCAAGTCGACGCTGCTGAAATCGATCGTTGGCAACCTGCCGCTCGTCGCGGGAGAGCTGAACCGTGCGCAGGGGCTGCGCGTCGGCTACTTCGCCCAGCACCAGGTCGACCAGTTGCGCGTCGACGAGTCGGCGCTCTGGCACATGGAAAGGCTCGCCTCGGGCGAGCGCGAGCAGGTGCTGCGCGATTTCCTGGGCGGTTTCGACTTCCGCGGCGACCAGGTGATGCAGAAGGTCGCGAGCTTCTCGGGCGGCGAGAAGGCGCGCCTCGCGCTCGCGCTCATCGTCTGGCAGCGCCCCAACCTGCTCCTCCTCGACGAGCCCACCAACCACCTCGACATGGACATGCGCGAGTCCCTCGCGCAGGCGCTCACCGATTTCGAGGGCGCGCTCATCGTGGTCGCGCACGATCGCCACCTGCTGCAGGCGGCCACTGACCAATGGATGCTGGTCGCCGACGGCAGGCTCGCGCCTTTCGAGGGGGATCTCGACGACTACAAGAAGTGGGCGAGGCAATACCATGCGCGAGGAACGAGGCGGGAGCCGCAAGAGGCGGGGCCGACCAACCGCAAGGACGAGCGCCGGGCGGAAGCAGCGACGCGCCAGCGCGAAGCCGCGGCTCGCAAGCCCTTCGAGAAGAAGCTCGCCGCCCTCGAAGCCGAGCTCGAATCGCTCGGCAGGGAGCGCGCGTCCGCGGAATCGTTTCTTTCTTCGACCGAAGCCTACGAGGAGGGGCAGCGCGAGCGCATGCAGGAAGCCGCGATGCGGGGCGGCGAGATCACCGCGCGCATCGCGGCGCTCGAAGAAGACTGGCTGTGGACGCAGGCGGCGCTCGAGAAGGAGCTCAGCCGCCTGAAGTGAGGACCGCGACGCTCGCCCGCCCAAGGAGCGCGGCGAGCGCGAGCCCTCCCGCCTCGACGCGATGCTCGCGGCCGGTGATCGCGTCGACGAGGCCCGAGCCCTCGGCGGCGAAGGGCAGCTCGATGCGCGTGTCCTCCCAGATCGCGCCGCACGGCAGCTTCCCGGTCGCCACGCCCAGGCCCACCATGAGACGCGGCACGACGGTGACGCAAAGCTCGCCCGCGTGGCGCCGCGCGAAGGCGAGCGCGTGGCGCGCGCGCGCGCCCGCGACCCGCACCGCGGTGTAGCCGCCCTCGCGGAACAGGGTCTCGCGCGCGGCACGCAGCCGCAGCAGGCGCCACATCACGTAAAGCTTCGCGCGGCCGTCTTCGGGCGCGGCGAAGATCGCGTCGAGCGCCTCGCCGGGCTGATCGCCCAGGGAGCAGACCTCGGTGAGGAGCTTCTCGCGCGCGCCCTCGTCGACGGCGCGCCGGTTGTCGGGATCGACCAGGGAAAAGTCCCACAGCTCGTTGCCCTGATAGAAATCCGGGACCCCCGGGCAGGCGAGC
>JBDTXQ010000393.1:0-3166 GCA_040006115.1 Usitatibacter sp. | reverse complement strand
CGATCCACTCGGCGTCCGGCGTCACCATGCGCCAGGAGGCGAGGTTGTCGAGCGCAGTGCCCCACAACACCGCCTTCTTGCCGCCCGCGTTCATGGCGACGTTGCCGCCGATGCACGAGGCGTCGGCGGAGGTCGGGTCGACGGCGAACACCAGGCCCGCGGCCTCGGCGGCCTCCATCACGCGCTTGGTGACCACACCCGCGCCGCAACGGATCACGGGGCATGGCTCGCTCAAGCCCGGCAGCACGCGCGACTCGATGGCGCTCACCGCATCGAGCTTCTCGGTGTTGACCACCGCCGAGAGCCGGTCGAGCGGAATCGCGCCACCCGTGTAGCCGGTGCCGCCGCCGCGCGGGATGATGGTGAGGCCGAGCTCGATCAGCGCCTTCACGATCGGCGCGCATTCTTCCTCCGTGTCGGGATTCACCACGACGAACGGATACTCGACGCGCCAATCGGTGGCGTCCGTCACATGGGAGACTCGCGCCATGCCGTCGAACTGGATGTTGTCCCTGCGGGTGATGGCGGCGAGGCGGCGCGTCACCTTGCGCCTGAGGCTCCTCGTCTCGGCGAACTGGTTCTCGAACGCCTGCACGGCGCTCCTCGCCGCATCGAGAAGCCCGGCCACGCGGTCCTCGCCGGTCTTGTCGCCGCGCCGCTTGTCGATCTCGTTCAGGCGGTGGCGCATCGCGCCCACCAGCATGTTGAGGCGCCGCGGGCTATCGAGAAGGTCGTCCTGGAGGTAGGGGTTGCGATTCACCACCCAGATGTCGCCCAGGACCTCGTAGAGCATGCGCGCGGAGCGGCCGGTGACGCGCTGCTCGCGCAGCTCGTCCAGCGCGTGCCACGCCTCCTCCCCGAGGAGGCGGATCACGATTTCGCGATCGGAGAACGACGTGTAGTTGTAGGGGATTTCGCGCAGGCGTGCATTCATGGAGGTTCGATCCCGCTGCGGCGCGACAAGTTGCGTCCGCCAGGAAGAATCTTACCGCAGCGCAGCAATCGGCCCGCCTCAGAGCCAGGCGAGCGCTGCGGCAAGCGCGGCGTAGCGGGCGAACTTGCCGGCGGCCATCGCCGCGGCGGCCGCCCAGAAGCCGATGCGCAGCCATCCGGCCGCGGCGCACAACGCGTCTCCCACCAACGGCACCCACGAAGCAAGGAGCGCGAGCGCTCCATAACGCCGCACCCAGGCAACGGTGCGCTCGGAAGGGAGCTTCCGCGCCGGCAGCATGCGCCCGAGGCCATAAGTGGTGAGCCCGCCCAGGGTGTTGCCGAGCGTCGCGACCGCGATCGCCGCAACTTCGCGGCCCGGAAAGGCCTTGAGGAAAGCGACCAGGACGATCTCGGAATTGCCCGGCAGGACGGTGGCGGAAACGAAGGCGGAAAGGAACAATCCCGCGAGTCCCGCGTCGCTGAACTCCATGCATCGAGTGTAGTACGCTTGAGTGTTCCGATGAACGCGATTCCTTCCCGACTGCGCATCGCCACGCGCGAAAGCCGGCTCGCCATGCGCCAGGCCACCATCGTCGCTGCGGCCCTCGCCGCGCGCATCCGCGGCCTCGCGGTCGAGCTCGTCGGCATGACCACGCGCGGCGACCAGGTGCTCGACCGCCCGCTCGCGCAGGTTGGCGGCAAGGGTCTCTTCGTGAAGGAGCTCGAGGTCGCGATCGACGAAGGGCGCGCGGACATCGCGGTGCATTCGTTGAAGGACGTGCCGATGCAGGTCCCGGCGCAGTTCGCGCTGGCGACCTTCGGCCCTCGCGAGGATCCGCGCGACGCGTTCGTCTCCGCGAGCTACGCGTCGCTCGCATCGATGCCGGCGGGCGCTGTGGTCGGGACGTCGAGCCTCAGGCGCGAATGCCAGCTGCGGGCGCTCTATCCCACGCTCGCGTTCCGCGCGCTGCGCGGCAACGTGAACACCCGCCTCGCCAAGCTCGACGCGGGCGACTACGACGCGATCATCCTCGCCGCCGCGGGGCTGAAGCGCCTCGACCTGGCCGCGCGCATCCGCGCAACGCTGGATGAGACCATTCCCGCGATCGGACAGGGCATTCTCGCGGTCGAATACCGGCGCGAGCGCGCCGACATCGCGGCGCTGCTCGAGGAATTCGAGACGCCCGAAGCGGCGTGCGCGGCGCGCGCCGAGCGCGCGCTCGGGCTCGTCGTCGAAGGCAGCTGCGAGGTTCCGGTCGGCGCCCTCGCGCGGGTCACCGCCGGCAACGTCGTCCTCGAGGGATTCATCGGCATGCCCGACGGGACGCGCCTCGTTCGCGACCATGCCTCGGGCCGATGCGAAGACGCGCAGTCCCTGGGCGTCGCGCTCGGAGAGAAGCTACTCGCCGCGGGCGGGCGCGAGATCCTGAAGAATCTCGCGAGAGCAAGCGCGTGAAGCGCCTCGAAGGCATCGGCATAGTGGTCACGCGGCCGCATGCAGCCGCCGAAGCGCTCGCCGCCCCACTCGCGGCCGAGGGCGCGCGCGTATGGCTGCTTCCCGCGCTCGCCATCGAGGACCTTGAGCCGCGCGCCGAGGTCGAGACGATCCTCGACCATCTTGCGCGCTTCGACATGGCGATCTTCGTGAGCGCCAACGCGGTCGAGAAGGGGCTCGCCGCGGCGCGCCGGCACGGCCCCTGGCCCGGCCGGATCGCCGTCGCCGCGATCGGGGAAGCGACCGCGCAGGCATTGAGGAACTCCGGGTTGGGCCCGGTGATCTCACCGGCCGAGCGCCACGACAGCGAGGCGCTCCTCGGCCTCGCGCCGTTGCAAACGGTGAAGGGGCAGAATATCGTCGTCTTCCGTGGCGAGGGCGGGCGCGAGCACCTGAAGGAAGCGCTCGAGGCGCGCGGCGCGCGCGTCGCCTACGCCGAGTGCTACCGCCGCGTGCGGCCCGACGCCGATCCATCGGCCGTGGTCGCGGCGCTCGCCCGCGGCGAAGTGAGCGCGGTGAGCGTGCTCAGCGCGGAAACGCTGGAGAATTTCATCGCGATGATCGGCCCCGCGGCAGCCGGGCAACTCGGCGCCGTGACGCTGGTGGTGCCGCATGTGGCGGTGGGCGCGCATCGCGAGGCCCGGCGCTTCGCGCGAGCGACGATCGCCGCCCACGGGCCCGGGGGGCTCATCGAAGCACTGACTGCGCTGCGAGCCACGACATGAACGAACCCGCACC
>JBDTXQ010000392.1:0-3167 GCA_040006115.1 Usitatibacter sp. | reverse complement strand
CGAGCTCGTCGCCGCCCGCGATTCCCGCCGGCGGATGCACCACGATCGCGTGGCAGACCTCGTCACCCTCCGGGTAAAGCGGTTTCTGCACGACGAGGGGCCCCTCATGGCGCCGCGCCGCGAGCACGGTGCGCCCCGCGCGGCGCTCGAAGTCGAGCGCAAGGCGGGCGCGCCAGCGAGATGCCGGCAGTGCGTCGTCCGGGGGCATGGGCTCATCATACTGAAAGCAATCCGCGCACGTTGTCGCGATCCATGTCGGCGCCCGCGCCGCGCGCGATGATCTCGCCGCGCTCCATCACCAGGTACTGGTCGGCCAGGGACTTCGCGAAATCGTAGTACTGCTCGACCAGCAGGATGGCGAGCTCGCCGGCGAGCGAGCGGATGGCGCGCTCGATGTCCTTGATGATCGAGGGCTGGATGCCTTCGGTGGGCTCGTCGAGGATGAGGATCCTCGGGTCCATGGCGAGCGCGCGGCCGATGGCGAGCTGCTGCTGCTGGCCTCCGGAGAGGTCGCCGCCGCGCCTCTTCAGCATCTGCTTCAGCACCGGGAACATCTCGAAGATGCGCGGCGGGAGCTCGGCGCCGCGCGATCGCGTCGCGAGGCCCATCTCGAGGTTCTCCGCGACGGACAGGCGATTGAAGATCTCGCGCCCCTGGGGCACGTAGCCGATGCCCGCGCGCGCGCGCTCGTCGGGCCGCGCGTGCGTGAGGTCGCGTTCGGCGAATCGCACGCTGCCGGTAGCCGCCGGCACCAGGCCCATCAGCGTCTTCAGGAGCGTGGTCTTGCCGACGCCGTTGCGCCCGAGGAGCACCGTCACCTTGCCCGGCGGCAGCTCGAAGCTCACGTCGCGCAGGATGTGGCTGCCGCCGTAGTACTGGTTCAATCCGGAGACTGTCAGCATTGCTATCGGCCTAGATAAACTTCGATGACGCGCGGATCGTTCTGGACCGTTTCGAGCGACCCTTCGGCGAGCACGCTGCCCTCGCGCAGCACCGTGACCTTGCGCGCGATGGTCGCGATGAACGCCATGTCGTGCTCGACCACCACCAGCGAATGCTCGCCCGCGAGCGACAGGAAGAGCTCGGCGGTGCGTTCGGTCTCCTCGTCGCTCATGCCCGCGACCGGCTCGTCGAGAAGGAGGAGGCGCGGCTCCTGCATGAGGAGCATGCCGATCTCGAGCCACTGCTTCTGGCCGTGGGAGAGCAGGCCCGCCGGGCGATCGGCGCTGACGTCGAGGCGCACGCGCTCGAGGGCGGCGGCGATGCGGTCGCGCTCCTCGCTCGAGAGCTTCGCGAAGAGCGTGCGGCGCACCCGCTTGTCCGCCTTCATGGCGAGCTCGAGGTTCTCGAAGGCGCTGTGGCGCTCGAAGATGGTCGGCTTCTGGAACTTGCGCCCGATCCCCGCGTGCGCGATCTCGGCTTCCGAGAGCTTGGTGAGGTCGATGGTCTGGCCGAAGTAGGCGCGCCCGGCGTCGGGGCGGGTCTTGCCGGTGATGACGTCCATCATCGTGGTCTTCCCCGCGCCGTTGGGGCCGATCACGCAGCGCAGCTCGCCCGCGTCGATGGCGAGCGAGAGGTCGTTCAACGCCTTGAAGCCGTCGAAGCTCACCGAGATGTCCTCGAGGTAGAGGACGACGCCGTGGGTGAGGTCGAGTGCGCCGGTGTCGACCTGGCGCCCGTAGCTCGCGTCGCTCGAGGGCTGCGCGGGAATGGCGGCGGGCTTGCCCGCGGGCGGCCACCACGGCCACGGGCGGTGGTCGGGGTTGGGGAGCTTGTTGTTCATCACGACCGGGGGTTCTTTCAGGTTCACGTGGCGAGCGCTTTTCGTTTGAACCTCTTGATCAACCCCACGACTCCATCGGGCAGGAACAACGTGACCAGGATGAATAGCGAGCCGAGGACATAGAGCCAGTATTCGGGAAGTGCCACGGTGAAGATGCTCTTTGCGCCATTGACGATCCCTGCGCCGAGGATGGGGCCGACCAGCGTGCCACGCCCGCCCACCGCGGTCCAGATCGCGATCTCGATGGAGTTGGCCGGCGACATCTCGCTCGGATTGATGATGCCCACCTGCGGGACGTAGAGCGCGCCGGCGATGCCGCACAACACCGCGGAGAGCGTCCACACGAAGAGCTTGTACCAGAGCGTGTCGTAGCCGCAGAACATGACGCGCGTCTCGGCGTCGCGGATCGCGGCGAGCACCCGGCCGAACTTGGACGTCACGATGAAGCGCCCGAGCAGGAGTGTGGCGATCAGGGTGGCGCCGGTGAGGGCGAAGAGCGCCATGCGCGTCTCGGGCGTGGTGATCGGGATGCCGAGCACGCGCTTGAAGTCGGTGAAGCCGTTGTTGCCGCCGAAGCCGGTCGCGTTCCTGAAGAAGAGCAGCATCGCGGCGTAAGTGAGCGCCTGGGTGATGATCGAGAAGTAGACCCCCTTCACGCGCGAGCGGAACGCGAAATAGCCGAACGCGAAGGCCACCAGCCCCGGCACCGCCACGACGAGGATCATCGCCCAGAGGAAGCTGTCGGAATTCCACCAATGCCACGGAAAGGTCTTCCAGTCGAGGAACACCATGAAGTCGGGCATGTCCACGCGGTACTGGCCGTCGGCGCCGATCTGGCGCATGAGGTACATGCCGAAGGCGTAGCCGCCGAGCGCGAAGAAGAGCCCGTGCCCGAGCGAGAGGATGCCCGCGTAGCCCCACACCAGGTCCATTGCGACTGCCACGATCATGTAGCACATGATCTTGCCGCCGAGCGTCACGCCGAACGCGGACACGTGCAACGGATTGCCGGGCGGGACGGCGAGATTCAGGACCGGGAAGACGACGAACACCACCGCCGCGGCGCAGAGGAGCGCCGTCCATCCCTTCGCGCCGTAGAGCCGCCCGAAGATCATGACTCCACCGCCCGGCCCTTCAACGCGAAGAGGCCCTGCGGGCGCTTCTGGATGAAGACGATGATGAACGCGAGCACGACGATCTTCGCGATCACGGCGCCCGCCCAGTTCTCGAGGAGCTTGTTGGCGAAGCCCAGGCCGAGCGCCGCGTAGACGGTCCCCGCGAGCTGCCCCACGCCGCCCAGCACCACCACCAGGAAAGAGTCGACGATGTACGACTGGCCGAGGTCGGGCCCGACGTTGCCGATCTGCGAGAGCGCGCAGCCCGC
>JBDTXQ010000391.1:0-3171 GCA_040006115.1 Usitatibacter sp. | reverse complement strand
GCGAGCCTGCTGCCGCTCGGCATCTCGGCCGCGGCGCAGGGCGACTTCAACCCGCTCCTCGCGCAGAACCTCGAATTCGCCGACGATGTCGCCGAGAATCTCTCCATCGGCATGCACCTGTCGGTGATCTGCGCCGAGGACATCCCCGCCATCACGCCCGCGGACCTCGCGAAGCTTTCCGGATCCTTCTTCGGGCGCGCGCTGGTGGACGATTTCATCCGCGCCTGCAAGCTGTGGCCGCGCGGCAAGGTGCCCGCGGACTTCTACGAACCGGTGCGCTCCGAGGTCCCGACGCTTATTTTCTCCGGCGGCATCGATCCCGCGACGCCCCCGCGCCACGGCGACCAGGTGGCCGCGACGCTGCCGAACGCGCGGCACTTCGTCGCGCCGCAAGTCGGGCACGGCGTAAGCCTGCACGGATGCGCGCCGCGGCTCGTCGAATCCTTCATTCGCGCGGGAAACGCGCGCGCGCTCGACGGGCGCTGCCTCGAGCGCATTCCGCGGCCGCTCTTCGTGCTGCCGCTGGGAGTCCAGCTTGATTGAGACCCGCGACCTCGCCAAGCGCTTCGGTGAAGTCGACGCCGTGCGCCATGTGACCTTCACTGCGCCGGACGGGTCGATCACCGGGCTCCTCGGGCCCAACGGCGCGGGTAAGACCACGACGTTGCGCATGATCTCGACCCTCGTCACGCCCACGCGCGGACGGGCGACGGTCGATGGCATCGACTGCGCGGTGGATCCGCTCGGGGTGCGCGCGCGCCTGGGGGTGCTCTCCGACGCGCGCGGCATCTACGCGCGGCTCACGGCACGGGAGAACATCGCCTACTACGGCTCGTTGCGCGGCATGGCGCCCGCGGCGGTGGAGGCTGCGGTCGAGCGCATCGCGGAGCTCCTCGACCTCGCGGCGCTCCTCGACCGGCGCACCGACGGCTTCTCCCAGGGGGAGCGCATGAAGGTGGCAATCGCGCGCACCATCGTGCACGACCCGCCCAACGTGATGCTCGACGAGCCTACCAACGGCCTGGACGTGATGACGACGCGCAACCTCCGCGAGGTGGTGAGGGCCCTGAGGACGGCCGGCAAGTGCATCCTCTTCTCCAGCCACGTGATGCAGGAGGTCTCGGCGCTTTGCGACGAGATCGTGATCGTGGCGCGCGGCTCGGTGGTGGCGCACGGCAGCGCCGAGAGCCTGCTCGAGGCGAGCGGCTGCACCAATCTCGAGGACGCGTTCGTGAAGCTCTCCGGCGAAGGGATGCCCGCATGAGGCCCCCGCTCATCACCGTTTACCTGAAGGAGCTGAAGGACGCGCTGCGCGACCGGCGCACCGCGATCATGATCTTCGTGGCTTCCATCGTCACCGGACCCCTCACCCTCGTCCTGATGGCACAGTTCATCTCCGGCCTCGAGGAGAAGGCGGCGATCCTCAAGGTGCGCATGGCGGGGCAGAAGAACGCGCCGGCGCTGGTGAACTTCCTGCAGAGGAACGACGTCGAGATCGAGACCGCGCCGGCCGATTACGAGGCGCGCATCCGCGAAGGCCGGCTGGACGCGGTGATCGTGATCCCGGAGGATTTCGACGAGCGCCTCGTCGCCGGCGACCACGCCAAAGTGGAGATCGTGTACGACGATTCGCGCGCCGAGTCGGGGCCCGCGATTCGCCAGGCCGAGCGGCTGATGCGGGCGTTCAACCGCGAGACCGGCACACTGAGGATGGTCGCGCGCGGCGTGAGCCCCGAACTCGTCGAGCCGGTGAAAGTCGAGCGCGTGAACACCGCCACGCCCCGGCAGAAAGGCGCCTTCATCCTATTCCTCATCCCGATGTTCGCGATCCTCTCGCCCTTGCTGGGCGGCATGACGGTGGCGATCGACTCCACCGCGGGCGAGCGCGAGCGCGGCTCGCTCGAGCCGCTCCTCGGCAACCCGGTGCCCACCGGCGCCATCGTGGTCGGCAAGTGGCTCGCGGCCTGGACCTTCGCGTCGGGTGTCGCGATCCTCACGCTCTCGGGGTTCGTGGTCGCGGCGCTCCTCTACGCGCAGAGGAAGCTCGCCACCCTCATGACGTTCGGGACGCCCGAGCTCGCGCAGTTCGTGGTGATGGTCATTCCGTTCGCAGCGATGACCTCCGCGCTGCAGATGCTGATCTGCACCTACGGACGCTCCTACCGCGAGGCGCAGACCTACGTGAGCTACCTCGCGACGGTGGCGTCCTTCGTGCCGTTGTTCGTCATGTTCTCGGGGCTGAAGGATGCGCTGTGGCAGCTCGCCGTGCCGGTGCTCGGCCAGCAGATGGTGCTTTCGCGCGTCGTTCGCGGTGACGTCCTCGGTCCAGTGGACTACCTTCTGCCGTCCGCAGTGGCCCTCATCGTTGCCGCAATCTGCGTCTCGCTTGTCGCCCGGCTCCTTCGCGAGGAACGCATCATCTTCGGGCGCTCCTAGGCGCCGGTCAGCGGGGGTCGCGCTGGGTTCGTTGAAACCGTGCACCGCGAAGGGCGACATCTTTTCCACAGGTATCCTCTCGAATGGCCCTAGCCGGGAAAAAAGTCGACATCGATCCCATCTTCGCCGTGGGCGGCCCGCTTGAGAAAGCGGTGAAGGGCTTCCGCCACCGCCCGCAGCAGGTGGAATTCGCCCAGGCGGTGCTGGAGGCGATCGAGACGGGCGGCGTGCTGATCGCGGAGGCGGGCACCGGCACGGGCAAGACCTTCGCGTACCTGGTGCCGGCGCTGCTCGCCGGCGGGCGCGTGATCGTCTCCACGGGCACCAAGACGCTGCAGGACCAGCTCTTCCATCGCGATTTACCGCGCGTGCGCCAAGTCCTCGGCGCGGCGGTCGACGTGGCGCTCCTCAAGGGCCGCTCCAACTACGTGTGCCTGCACCACCTCGAGATCGCCGCCTCGCAGGGCACTTTCGCAGCGCGTGAAGACGTCCACCACCTGCAGAAGATCAAGAGCTTCGCCGCCAAGACGATGAGCGGCGACAAGAGCGACTGCGCCGACGTGCCGGAGTCGTCGCCCGCCTGGTCCCAGGCCACCTCGACACGGGAGAATTGCCTCGGCTCGGCGTGCAAGCACTACCAGGATTGCTTCGTGATGAAGGCGAGGAAGCGCGCCGCCGAGGCCGACGTGATCGTCGTGAACCACCACCTCTTCTTCGCCGACGTGGTGCTGCGCG